>NZ_JBEGDL010000009.1:0-248845 GCF_040813775.1 Ammoniphilus soli | reverse complement strand
CGGCATCATGTTCGGCTGGGCATACGGCGATACGGCTTCCGGCATCATGTTCGGCATTGCGTAAGGGGACACCGCCTGCGGCATCATGTTCGGCATCGCGTAAGGGGACACCGCCTGCGGCATCATGTTCGGCATCGCGTAAGGGGACACTGCCTGCGGCATCATGTTTGGCATCCAGCCCGATTCTGGCAAGGCAGCGCCTTTCTTTCCTTCTGCAGCCGGACTGACTGGCATATTTTCATACTGATAAGGGGCTACAGGAGGCACATTGGGTCCAGGATAAGGCATCCCATAATAAGGGGAAACCATAGCATTTTCGTGACAAGGGTGACAAGGAGAGTGCATGTATGGCAGGGTAGGCTGCGGCATCATGTTCATGTTCGGTTGGGCATAAGGCATTACAGGCGGATATGGATTAGCCGGCATCTCAGGGGACACCAAAGGTTGAGCCGGCATTTCATAAGACGGCATCACGGGAGCCGGGGGCTTCGGTGCAGTCTCTGGCTTCGGCTGGACCTGTTCACTTTGCACCGGCGGCTGTGTTGGCTGAACCTCCACTCGCTTCGATACAGGCAAGGCCTCCTTTGATTTTAGCGGAACACTGGCAGTGGGAATCTTCACTTTATTTCCGGCAACAACTTTCTCGGCATCTTTCAGGTGTCCATTTGCTTCCTTCAACTGATCTGTACTGACGTTATATTTCTTAGCGATTTTCTCTAATGTTTCTCCTCTTTTAACGATGTGAATTTTCAACGCTAAGACCCTCCTCTTTCCAAAAGTCAATACAGCATATGCAGAGATAGGCAAATTGCTCACAAAAGGCAAAAAAAAGAGACCCATGGTCTCTTCTAGGAGTTTACTTTTACTTGCTTGATAAAGTATGGATAAGAACCCAACTGACGAATTTGGCAGCCGAGTGCTTCAATTTCTGCGAACGCACCAGGAAGCAGGATGTCATCCATTTTCTGTTCAATGTCAATGATAAAATGATAGTTACCCAGGCCAGTTTTTGTTGGGCGGGATTCTATTCTGGATAAATTAATCTTTCGCCATGCAAAAGCCGCCAAAACCTGATAAAGGGCTCCAGGAAAGTCTGAAGGAAGCGTAACAAGTATGGTCGTCTTCTCCTTCTCACTTTCCTTGAAAGGAGGAACACTCGAGCTAATGACAAAAAAACGGGTATAGTTATTATCATGGTCCTGGATCGATTCCTGCAGGAATCGAACCGGATAAATCTCCTGGCATAGTCTGTTCCCAATAGCTGCCCACGGTTGATCCGGATGGTTCGCCACCCATTTTACGGCTTCTGCCGTACTGCTCATATATTCAATCTCTGCCTGAGGAAGATGCTCTCTCAGGAATAAGCGGGATTGGGCGACAGCCTGAGGATGGGAGAAAACCTTCTTGACTTGAGAAAGGTTAATCCCTGGGGCTGCCATGAGGTGTTGGGTAATGGGTAAAGCTAATTCTCCTCGGATTGGAACATCGATATGATGGATGAGCCAGTCCATTGTTAAGTTCACCGTTCCCTCGATAGAGTTCTCTATGGGAGCTACGGCAAACTCCGTCTTCCCTTGATCAATGGCGTCGAGTACGTCTGGAATAGTAGCAAAAGGCACATAATTCACATCTTGTCCGTCAAAAAGGAAGCGGGCTGCCTCTTCCGTAAACGTCCCATGCGGGCCTAGAAAAGCAATTTTTCTCTCCATCTCTTAAAGCACCTCGATTGTTTTAAGAATAAATCTACTCGCTTTAAAAAGGAGTGTCAATATCTTCAGAAATTTGAACTCCCATACAATCAGGAGTGAGCGTCAGAGTACGGGATGTAATGCCGTGTTCCAACAAGGTATCTGAGAAGAATTTTTTCAGTTGATGGTCGTCTCCCTGAACCAGGGAAATGACGGTTGGACCTGCCCCGCTTAAAGCGGTTCCTAGGGCCCCATATTGTTGGGACTTTTCAAGCAAGGTCTCCATCCCTGGTACCAATGACATCCGGTAAGGCTGATGCAGTCGATCTTTCATGGCATAGGCGAGCATTTCATATTGTCCTGTTGCCAATGCGGCAGCCAAAAGACTGGCATGGCTTAGACTATGAACGGCATCCTTCCGGCTGTAGGTATCGGGAAGGACTCCGCGAGCTTTTTCCGTAGACAGCATGAAATCGGGAATGACCACCAGGGCTTTTAAATCAGCTTGCGGAGTGACCTTGATGTAAGGAACACAGTCCTCCTCTATCACTGCAATCACAATCCCTCCAAATAATGATGCGCCCACATTATCCGGGTGACCCTCCAGCTCTGTCGCCATTAAGAATAGCTCTTCTTGGGTAAACGGATTTCCTGCTATATAGTTGGCTGCAGCCAATCCGCCAATAATGGCGGCTGCACTGCTGCCCAGTCCGCGAGTCAGCGGGATCTCGCTTTTCATATCAATACATAGGGGCGGCATTTCCATCTGGGCCTTGCTGAATATCATTTCAGCCATTTGATAGACAAGATTCGTCTCATCCGTAGGCAGCCCCTGAAGCTCTTCCCCATGTAAGTTGACTTGCGGTTTATCCGCCACTTGCATCCTAACGGTCGTATACAGCTGAAAGGCCATTCCAATCGTATCAAAGCCCGGGCCAAGATTGGCGGTACTTGCTGGTACTTTTACTTCAACTCCGCGTCGCATTAACTTTCTTCCCTTCCCTCCACACGATAATAGCTCTTTACTTCGGAGACGGATTCTACCGTACGGAATCCTTCCAATAGAAGATCCATATTTTTCTTAGTGGCCAAATGGGTAATCATAATAATTTCAGCTTCCGGCTTGCCTGGGCATGGCTGCTGAATAATTTGTTCAATGCTAATGTCATGGCCGGCTAGCAAGGTGGTGATCTCAGAGAGTACACCGCGCTTATCTGAAACAGTCAGACGAATAAAGAACTTGGATTCAATTTGTTCTGGTGTTTTCAAGATCTTCTCCTTATAAGGAGCGACCATTCCCCGGCCATTTACACCCAGCTTCATATTTTTAACGACCGTCACCAAATCGGAAGTCACGGCTGTCGCAGTTGGCAGCTCCCCGGCACCTGGGCCGTAAAACATCGTCTCCCCGACGGCTTCGCCATAGACATAGACGGCGTTGAATACGCCATTCACAGATGCAAGGGGATGCGAATGATGAATCATGGTAGGCTGAACGCTAACCTCGATGCATTCTTCATCCCTCTTCGCAATACCAAGCAGCTTGATTTCGTAGCCTAATTTTTTCCCATAGGCAATATCCTCAGCCGTTACTTTCGAGATCCCTCTCACATCAACATCATCTAAGCTATACTCGACCTTGAAGCCTAGGGTGCTTAGGATGGCCATCTTTCTTGCAGCATCGTATCCTTCCACATCAGAGGTAGGATCAGCTTCCGCATAGCCTAAAGCCTGCGCTTCCTTTAGGACCTCTTCGTATGCGGCCCCTTCCTGACTCATCTTAGTCAGAATATAGTTCGTCGTCCCGTTCACAATCCCCATCATTTTTAAGATTCGATCGGAAGAGAAGCCTTCAACTAAGGCTCGCAAAATAGGAATTCCCCCAGCCACGCTCGCTTCATAAAAAACATCACAGCCTTTTTCTTCAGCTTTAGCCAGGATTTCTGCCCCGTGCAATGCCATAAGATCCTTGTTGGCTGTAACCACATGCTTGCCGTTATCCAGCGCCGCTAGAATATATTCCTTCGTCGGATTAATGCCGCCCATAACCTCGATAATAATGTCAATTTCCGGGTCTTGCAGGACTTCATAAGGGTCTACTGTCACCCATGCAGGGTCAATGGCAATATTCCGTTCTTTTGTCGGGTTTTTTACAAGTACTTTACCCACTTGGATTTCCACACCGGTTTGTTTAAACAAGTCAAACTTATGACCTTCCAGAATTCTTAGTACACCGGTTCCTACTGTTCCAAGTCCCATCAGTCCAACTTTTACTGTTTGTTTTTCCACCCGAGGATCCCTCCGAATTTTTTTCAATTAACCCCGTCCTACAACGGTTGCTTTCCTGACGCCATCCAATTTTTGAAGCTCTTCCGCGAAATCGGTAATGGAGAGATTCAATACCGACGTATCGATTGACATGGCCAGATTGGCAATCCCTTGCAATGGGATCGTTTGGTTTATAGTAAGAACATTTCCTCCCTTTCCCGCAACAAACGTCAAAACCCGGGAAAGCACACCGGATCGATGCTCCAGCTCAAGGGAAATGGTAATGATCATTTCGCGCATCATCGCATTAAAAGGAAAAATACCGTCCTTGTATTTGTAATAAGCACTGCGGCTTAAACCTACCCTTTCCACAGCTTCATGCACGGTCTCCGCTTCCCCTGATTCCAACAGCTGCTTGGCTTCCACCGTTTTGAGAATCGCTTCAGGAAGGATTTCTTCACGGACTAAGTAATACTTTTCCTCACTCTTCCTCATGGTCGTCCTCCAAGAAAAAACATTTGTTTTCCTATAGAGGACATTATAGAGGAACATCTATCCTTTGACAAGAAAAAAATGAAGTCATTGCCAAGGATAGCAAGACTTCATTTTTATTATTCCACAAATTCAAATTCAAAATCTGCAATCCGGACCGTATCGCCGTTTTCTGCTCCCTTGTCCCGCAAAGCTTTATCTACGCCCATTAAACGCATCGTCCGGGCAAAGCGCTGAATCGAATCATGGGAATTGAGGTTGGTCATCTTCATAAGTCGCTCAATATATTCGCCTTCAACCACGTAAATTTCATTTTCCCTGCGCACAAAGAATTTCTCAGGATCTTTTTCTGCTTTGTAGACCACTCGCTCTTCCGCCGTCTCTTCTAATTCCTCGACTAGAGGAGTTGCTGGGACGGTGTCTAAGAGGTCGGCAATAGCGTATATAAGCTCTTGCACTCCCTGTCTCGTGGCAGCGGATATCGGATAGACAGGAACATTGTCACCTGCTTTTTCACGAAATGCTTTAAGGTTTTCTTCCGCTTCCGGCATATCCATTTTGTTTGCTGCCACAATCTGAGGGCGCTGCTCCAGCTTCTGGTTATAGAGTTTTAGTTCCTCATTGATTTGCAAGTAATCCTCGTAGGGATCTCGCCCCTCAATTCCGGCCATATCGACGACATGAAGAATCACTCGCGTTCTCTCCACATGACGCAGGAATTGATGTCCAAGCCCTACCCCTTCATGAGCGCCTTGGATCAAACCCGGCAAGTCCGCCATGACGAAACTGCGCCCTTCTCCCGCATCCACGACCCCGAGATTCGGAGTTAAAGTGGTAAAATGATATTCCGCGATTTTAGGCTTGGCTGCTGAGACCATGGATATTAGCGTCGATTTCCCCACACTGGGATAACCGACTAGCCCTACATCAGCCAGAACCTTCAATTCCAAGCGAATATAACGCTCCTGTCCTGGCTCCCCGTTCTCCGCAATGGAAGGGGCTGGATTAACCGGAGTGGCAAAACGCATGTTACCGCGGCCTCCGCGTCCCCCTTTGGCAATAACCACGGATTGTCCATGATAAACCATATCTACAATTAATTCTCCGGTATCATCGTCATAAACTGATGTACCAGGGGGCACCTTAACAATCATATCTTCAGAGCCTGCTCCATGCTGGGCCTTAGTACGGCCATTTTCTCCTCTGGGAGCCTTGAAGTGGCGCTGGTATTTAAAGTCCACCAAGGTTCTTAAGCCTTCATCCACCACAAAAACAACATTGGCTCCACGTCCCCCGTCACCGCCCGCAGGACCGCCCATATCTACATACTTCTCCCGACGGAAGGCCACCATTCCGTTGCCTCCATCGCCGCCTTTCACGTATATCTTTGCCGTATCAACAAACATGCTATTCCTTCACCTCTTGGTTTACAGGAAAGTAAAATTCCATGATGGATTCTTGATCATTATGTAAGCCTTCCACAAAAAAGCCCTCCTCATTCCCAAACCGGTCAGCCAAAGAGCGAAGCGCTTGAATGCAGTTCTGTTCCTTTAGCTGCCCTTCATACTCGACTGCCAGGAACAAGGAATCATCTAGAGCCTGAACTTCTATAACCAGCGTATTAGGGAGCCCCTCGTTCGCTATCGAGTTTTCCCGATAGATATCAATGATTCCCTTCACTAATTCATAGAACCTCTGATTTTCATCTTGCCCAAGCCGGCTTAAATTAATCAGCTCCGGCACCTGAACTTCAAGCTTCATTTCCTTATGTAAAGCATTATAGGTTAGGAGAAAAGAAACCAAGGACTGGTTTCCCAGAGAAGCAATGCGGCTCTCATTGTTCGTCTGTTCTGTCACTTTCTTTATGTATTCTTCGCAAACATCATATCGCTGCAATTTCATATAGCCCAGAATAACTTGAAAATGATTGAGCCAATCATGCCTTTGCAGGCGCAGGCTCTCCAAAAATTGACGCTGCTCTTGCTCGATGGCGGACCTGACATCGACAGGATTTCCGCTGCTTGTTTTACACTCTTGAGCCAATTCACACACCCCCATGCCCCAGTCAAACGCAGAAGCAAGCTTCGGACCCTTCCAGTTGCTTCCTTTTGCTATGACTCAAGTATACTAGAAAACTTGGCTCGCGTTAAGTTATGAATTCTGACAGGGCTTGAAAACTTGGCTTGCGCCAATTCCCTATCTTGACAACAAGGTTCCTTGTATTCTTATAGAAGCACAAAAACCCGACTACGTCGGGTTTTTGATTGGGTTATTATGCTTCTTGAGCAACAGGCTCAATAACCACTTGCTTACGGTCACGTCCTAAACGCTTGAAACGAACTACTCCATCAGATAAAGCAAACAAAGTATCGTCTCCGCCGATTCCTACGTTTAGTCCAGGGTAGATCTTCGTTCCGCGCTGACGAACAAGAATGTTACCAGCCTTCACGAATTGACCGTCTCCACGTTTCACACCAAGGCGCTTCGCGATACTGTCGCGACCGTTCTTAGTAGAACCTACCCCTTTCTTAGAAGCGAAAAATTGAAGATTCATCTTTAACATTACATCCACCTCCTGGTTGATTTTTGATCCTGAATTTTGATAAACTTTCCGTACTCTATGGCAACCGACTGAAGCGAAGCTATCATGCCATCAAGGAGCAATTGTACTTTCTCTTGAACCTCCGGTTGATAAACCGGTGGGGAACAGCGGAGAAATCCATTCTCTCCTTGCTCGACAGGAAGCTCCACCCCAAGGAGCATATCAATAGCATTAATCGTACCGAAGGAAATGCCAGATACGGCCGCACAGACAATATCTTGCCCGGGATCCGCAAAGCCTGCATGTCCATCAATGGTAATCAACTCAATATCTCCTGATGCTCGTCGTTTGACATGCACCTTAATCATAAACTTAAGCGTTGATGCTTTCGATTACAACTTTAGTGTATGGCTGACGATGACCTTGCTTCTTATGGTAGTTTTTCTTCGCCTTGTATTTGAAGACGATAATCTTTTGTCCGCGTCCGTGTCTGTCTACCTTACCAGTTACAGTTGCGCCAGCTACTGTTGGGCTTCCGGCAACGACATTCCCATCCTTGCTAACCAACAATACGCGATCAAAAGTTACAGTTTCACCTTCAGTTTGAGGAAGCTTTTCGATATAAAGCTCAGCTCCTTGCTCAACTTTATATTGCTTACCACCAGTTTCGATAATTGCGTACATTTGCTGCACCTCCCTATAATTATTAAGACTCGCCATCCCAGGTGCCATTGCGGGCTTTTAAAAATACCTGTTCTGAGCGGTTGCAGCATGATGACTAGTGTCAAACATGATATCAACAAAAAACAGATTAACATATCCAAAGAACGAGGTCAAGGTAAATCCTTTCCAGCCAAGGCCGCTGCTTTTCTCCTTACTTCTTCAATGCTTCCCACAAACAATTGATGGTGGTGCTCGTGCATCTGGCCGTTGCGTTGGACATGGATTTCCAGTCCCGTATCTTTTTCCAAGCGTTTCAGCTCTTCACCATGTCCCCCTTCAAAACTCTCAGCCAAATGGGGGTGCACCTCCAAAAGTATGGCTTCAACATGAGAAGAACGGGCATACTCCCGAATCCCTCTCTCAATGGCAGCCGAGACCGTATCATGGGAAAGGATTTTTCCTTTTCCATCGCAATAAGGGCATGGTCTGGTTAATACGTCAGATAAATTTTGGCGTACTTTCTTTCGCGTCATCTCCAATAAGCCGAGTTGGGTAAACCCAAGCAAGTGAGATTTGGTCCGATCACGCTTCATATGCTCCTGCATCGATTGCCATACGCTCTCTCGATGTTCTGCCTTTCTCATATCGATGAAATCAATGAGAATGATTCCGCCGATGTCCCTTAATCTTAGCTGCCTCGCAATTTCCTTGGTCGCTTCCAAATTCGTCTTATATACGGTTTCCTCTAAATGATGAGTTCCTGTAAATTTCCCCGTATTCACATCAATCGACGTAAAGGCTTCCGTCTGATCAATGATAAGATACCCGCCACTTTTGAGCCATACTTTTCTCTTCAAAGCTTTTTCGATTTCTGCCTCTACTTCAAAGGCATCAAAGATGCTTGTCCGCTCCGAATAAAGCTTGAGCCTATCCTTCAGCGAAGGAATCGCATATTGCAATTCATCCAACACCTTTTGGTATTCAGCAGAATTATCAATAATCAGCTCGCTAATATCCTCTGAGAAAAGATCTCTTGTAATTCGAGAAACCAAATCCAGATCCTTATGTACCGCACGTAACGGTTTGCTTTCCTTGGCAACCGCTAGCGTCCTTTTCCAAAGCCCTCTCAAAAACTGAAAATCAGCTTCCAGCTCCTCCGCGCTTGCCCCTTCCGCGACTGTTCTGGCAATAACGCCTTCCTGCTCTTCACACATCCCCTTTAAAAGGAGGCGAAGCCTTTCCCGCTCCCGATCTTGGGTGATTTTTCGGGAAAGGCCGATGTACGGGTCTGACGGCATATATACCAGAAAACGCCCAGGAAAACTCAATTGAGTTGTCACCCTTGCTCCTTTTGTACCTAATGGTTCTTTAACTACTTGCACTAGAAGCTCCTGCCCTTGCGTCAGCACTTCACGAATGCTAGGCTTCGGGCGTTCTTTGTTTTCTTTCCACTCGGAGGGCAGACAGTCGTCTACGTAAAGAAAAGCATTCTTCTCTAATCCGACATCCACAAAGGCAGCCTGCATGCCCGGCAGCACATTCGTCACCTTGCCCTTATAAATATTTCCAACGATCCTTTGCTCTACTGGATGTTCCACAAATAATTCTACAAGCTTGCGATTTTCCATGACAGCCACACGGGTTTCCCGATAGGCGCAATTAACAATAATCTGCTTCAACGTTTTGGTCCCCTCTTCAACGAATAGTCTTTCTATCTATTCTAGCCAATTGAAATCAGTTCAGAAATGGTTCGCCGAGGGTTTTTTTCAAAAAAAGCGCGGAGAATAACTTCTTCAGAAAGGGATGCTACTACATTATGCTTTCCATCGTGAACCTGAAAGGTGTGATAGGAGCCTTTTTTCATTCTTTTCACCACTTCGACAATGGACTCGTTTTTCTTCAGGCAATACATATCCACTTTTGTAAAGCTTGACCTATGCTTGCTCTCTCTTTCTTTCATCAGAAGAAAGCGAATAAACTGGAAGTGCGCTTGCTTAAAGGCCAGCCGATTCTCCAAAAGCAGATAACAGCTGATCGCAATGAGGTTCCATTGAAAGGGCAAAAAAAAGGAGGTGGCAATGAGGGTTGCAGCTGCAAAACTCGACCAGACAATACTAAAGTAAATCGTCCGATAATAAGGCAATAGCTTGCTCAGCAAAGCCTGAAGAATCTTTCCTCCATCCAAGGGCCAAATCGGGAGCAGATTGAAGCCGGCAATCCACGCATTTCCTGACACAAAGAACTCGGTCCACTCCGCCTCCCAGATTCCGCACCAATGAAAGAGATAACCGACAACGATCATGACCAGATTTACGAATGGCCCCGCGAGAGCAACAAGCACCTCATCCCTCGCTTTCGTTGTGCCCCATTCATCCACCTTAGCCACACCGCCGAAAGGCAGCAGCTCCATGCTTTGTACCCTCCAGCCGACGGCAAGAGCCGCAAAAACATGACCTAGCTCATGAATAATGACAAGAGCAAATAGGGTAATCAGCTCAAAAAATTGTCCCGTTAAACCAGCAGCGACGGCCACAAGCCAGAACAAGGGATGGACGGCAACGCGAATCCCTGCAACGGTCCAACTACTCAAATGGAATCACGCTCGCCGGGTCAATAAACTGCCCGTTCATTTCCATCGAAAAATAAACCGTATTTCCTTCTTTCGCCTTGCCGATCACTTGGCCGGGCTGTACCCAATCCTCTTCAGCTACTTGAATATCTTCTACACTGCTGTACCAGGTCTGAAGCTGATCCTCATGCCGGACAATCACGGTTTGCCCTAAGCCTTCCTTAGGACCGACATAAACCACCCAGCCCTGATCCACAGCTTTAATTTCGCTGCCCTGGGCCGCTTCTATTTGAATCCCTCTTCCATCGAGAAAAAATGGGGCTGAAATGGTGCCTTCAACCGGCAATACATATTTCTTAGGGCTAGAAACCTGATTCCAGACCGGCTGAGGGCTCCCCTTCATTTGGGTTTCGAAGGTGGGAAGAATAGACGGATGCCCGATATATTTCTCAACGAGAGCCATTGTCCCCTGGAAATTATATTCTCTTGTCATCACCTGCCCAATAAAATCCTTCGCTTGGGCAGTAAAAGGCAGCTCTGTTTTATAAATAAGAAACGTAAAGCTTAATAGAAATAGAGAAAGCAACAATTTCACTAGGAAACCTGAACGGACTTCAACAGCAGGATTTTCCTTATCGCCCCAGGTCTCCTCTTGGCTCCATGAAATTTCACGACGGGTACTTGCGTAACCCGCATCTGAATCCTCTTCGACGCTATACCCTTCACTTCTTTGCCTCAATTGTTTGCTTAACTCGCGCAATCTTTCTTCTCTACGCCGTTTAATGGAATCCAGGCTCATGTATTTAAACCACCCTTCCCCGTCTTGTCCTCTAATCAATTTATGAGAAGATGGGACAAGATAGAACAACATGAAAAGGGCATCCTTAGATGCAGAAACCCTACATCCCGGACACCCTTCCCTTAATCGAACATCAGTTTTTTCCTTCTCATGCCAACATTCAAGATGAGACCGACAATGATAAAATTCGTAACGAGAGAGCTTCCTCCATAGCTGATGAAAGGCAAGGTGATTCCCGTTATCGGCATCAATTGTATCGTCATGCCAATGTTTTCAAAAATCTGGAATACAAACATTCCAATCACGCCTGATACCAAATAAGAACCGAATGCATCCTTGGCATCCATAGCGATCCTGACCATCCGGTAGATCAAAAGAAAGAATAGAAAAATCAGCAGGCTGCCGCCCAAAAAGCCTAGTTCTTCAGCTATCACCGTAAAAATAAAATCGCTCTCTCCTACCGGAACCCAACCGAACTTAGCCTGCGTCCCTGCGTTAATTCCTTTTCCCAGAAGCTGGCCCGAGCCGATGGCTATCAAGGATTGCTTGAGCTGAAAACCCATCCCTACAGGATCAAGCTCTGGATCAAGCCAATAGACGATCCGATTCCATTGATAAGGCTTAATCAGTTTAAAAAAGATCTCTTGCTTGAATTGATAAAGATAAGTCATAAAACCAAAAAAACTTCCAGCCAAGGCGCCAAAAAGAAGAAAATGCCTTCCCTTGACCCCACCCACAATCATCATGCTGATAAGAATCCCCGTAAACACCACGGCATTTCCCAAGTCCGGCTGGATGAGTATGAGCAGCATAGGGACTCCAATAATTGCAAAAATGGGGATCAATTCGTAAATCTTACTGAACGGCTCTTCCTGCTCGGCACGCTTCGCTAGATATTTTGCCAAGGTCATTATCGTAATGATTTTCATCAATTCGGCCGGTTGAAAAGAAAAGAATCCTAGATTATACCAACTCGTCGCATTATTGACCGGCGGTGTGAATAAAACCCCCACAAGAAGAACTAAACCTACAAAATAAAAAATATAGCTTAGGTTTCCTATCATATTGTAGTCAAAAAGAAGGACGACGGTCATAAAGAAAAAACCAATGGTATACCAGATAACCTGCTTTCCTTCTAAGCTAAGATTGGGGGATGCTCCCGAGATCCCCAAGTAACTAAAGATCCCAAAACCGATCAGAATCAAAACGATTACCCAGTCAATCGTTTTAAAATATTTTGCTTCAAAATCCATCAATCTGCCCTCCATTAGGTTATTATAACCCCAGGCATAAACGAAATAAAAGCAGGAACTAGTCGCCAGTTCCTGCTATCTCATACCGAATAGCTTCCTTACCTTCTTCATGAAGCCGCCTTGCTCTTCCTCCAAGCTTAATAGAGGAACCTGCTCACCCAGAATCCGGCGGGCAATATTGCGATACGCTAAGCCAGCCTTGGCTTCATGATTCATTACAATCGGCTCTCCATCTTTGGATGCCTTAATTACGCGCTCATCGTCAGGCACTACGCCTAGAATCTCAATGCCCAATTGCTGTATGACGTCATCCACATCAAGCATATCCCCTTGCTTCATCATCCCATATCGAATTCGGTTAATGATGAGTCGGGGAGACCCCGTTTTTTCCTTCTCCAGGAGCCCGATAACCCGGTCTGCATCGCGAACCGCTGTCGGCTCCGGGATCGTAACGACTACAGCTTTATCTGCACCGGCTACTGCATTTTTAAACCCTTGTTCGATTCCTGCAGGGCAATCTATGATGACATAATCAAAATCCTGCTTCAGCTCTTTTATCAAGCTTTCCATCTGTTCGGGCGTGACAGATGACTTATCCTTCGTTTGCTTCGCTGGCAACAAAAACAGGTGATCAAACCGTTTATCTTTTATCAATGCTTGCTGCAGTCTGCATTGTCCATCAAGCACATCAACTAAATCATATATGATTCGGTTCTCCAAGCCCATCATAACATCAAGGTTTCGCAGACCGATGTCGGCATCAACCAAGCACACCTTTTTCCCATTGGTTGCCAGGGCCGTACCGATATTAGCAGATGTAGTCGTTTTTCCTACGCCGCCTTTCCCCGATGTCACTACAATCGCTTCTCCCATACAAATCCCCCCTGAAGATGCTCTATCTATTGCTCCAATAATCCAATCGAACTTTGTGCAATTGGTTAAGCTTATCGATGGACATTTGTCCGTCTTCCAGATAAGCAAACTCCATCTCATTGCTGCCGTCCATCCATTCATCAGGCGGTCGACTGATCACATCGGCTATCCTTAATTGCGTAGGTCGCAGCTGGGATGCAGCAATAATGGATTTCTCATCACCGTTGCATCCGGCATGGGCTAGTCCGCGCAGCGCACCCATGACAAAGATGCTGCCTGTACAAAAAACTCCGCCGCCCGGATTAATGTCCCCTAACAGCAATAAGTCCCCTTTATGTCTTAACTCCTGTCCGGAGCGAACCGTTCGCGTTTCTACTCGGATCATGGAAGACAGTTTATCCTTGAGCGCCTGTTCCTTGGTAACCAGTAAGGAATCGATGCTTCTAATGGCTAAGTTGCTCTTCTCCTTAATGATTTCCCGCAGCTCCTGGGTCTGCTCTTCCGTCAAATACCGATTGCCAAGCTTGATTGTGATTTCAATTGGGGGTCCAGATAGGATTTTCTGATGGTTGTGTACCACTTTTTCTTTAAGTTGGGCAAATAATTCTTGCAAGGAACATGTGTCATCCAATAAAAAGACTAAACCGTCTTTTGTCCCTTTGATCGTTACGATGTTTTTTGTTAATGTCATCCCGATAATCCCCCCACCATATACCATTCGCTGTGGTGGCTGATTTTCCTGCTACATCAAAGCAATGTTTTGCTTCTATAGATCTACTTCATCCTGCCTGCTATCCATCATTTTTTCTAGCCATTTATTTAGCAAAGGATATGCAGCAAGGGAAAATCCAGCGTTTAAAATAGCTGTAGGAACATAGTCAAGCCAATAGTATGGATAGCCGGTCAGGCCGAATAATTCAAACAGAAAGAAAACAGCCGTCTCATGAATGAACACCCCAAGCAATACAGTGATCATGATCAAAATAACATTAAGCTGAAAATACTGATAAGCCAATGCCGAAATATACGGGATTAAAGCCATCGTAAAGGCATAGACGCCAATTACGTCACAGTATTGCACATCAAAAAACAAGCCGAACAAAAGGCCTAGTATGAAAGCTCTTCTTCTGCCCAGGTATAAAGAGATGAAAATCAAGACAACAAGAACAAATCTCGGAAGAATAGCAACTCCTAGTCCGAGCGGTTGTAAATGAAAGACTTGAAGAGCCGTTCCTTCTATGACAAAAAGGCCGAGCAATCCCGCAAATAAAAGGCCCCACCTCATTCTGCAGTACCTTCCCCGCTTGCTTCGGCGTTAGGGGGATTCGTTGAGCTATTCGGCAGACCAGGCAGTGCAGGAACAGGAATTTCTTTCGGAGCGATAAAAGACCGTTCCACAACAAAAACCTTATCCAGGCGATTCAAATTCGCACTCGGCCTTATGTAAGCGTCCTTCGTCAACAGTTGATCGTCGGAGCGAACCGATACGACTTCTCCTATGACCAGCCCCCGCGGAATTGTCCCTCCTAAGCCGGAAGTAATCACGATTTGCTTCGGTTCAATGATGGACTGCATCGGGATTTTCCGCATAATGAGCAAGTTATTTTTCGGATCATATCCCTCTACCACGCCATAATTGCGTTCATTTCCCTGTACTATAGCCCCAATGTGATTTCCCCGCTCAATATCGGTGACCAGTTCTACCTGGGATGAAAAATGGGAAACGCTTTGGATTCTTCCGATATAACCTTCTGGCGTTATAACAGCCATGTTTGGACTGATTCCGTCCTTCGTTCCTTTATCAATGATTAAAGTATGATTCCAACGGTCTGGGCTTCGCGCCACGACTTCCGCCATGCGAAGCTTGTAATCGGAAAGCTTGGATTCCCTGGCTTCCAGCATGTTTCTCAATTCTTCATTCTCTATCTTCATCTCATTTAGATCCGCTGTGATTTGGGCGAATTGCTGGAGATTTTGCTTCAATGCTTTATTTTCCTCATACACAACATAAATATCGCCAATGCTCTCAAAAAAGCCCGCTACAGCAAACGCGGGCTTGTATATCAGATTTTGGACGAACGCAAGGGAATCGCGGACAAACCGTTCCGGCCAAGTCGGAAGCGGCCTGTCTTTTAACGTAATGCCCATGGTCGTCACGAGTACGATCAGGCTGACCAATAAAATCATGAGCCTTCGCTTCACAAATAGATTAGACACTATTTAACACCTGCTTTTCTATCTTCCCCTTTTAGAACGAGCCGTGATGCCGGATTTAGACTTGAAGAGATGGAGGTTTTCTAAAGCGCGTCCGGTGCCAATAGCCACACAATCCAGGGCATTTTCTGCCACGAGCACCGGCATTCCCGTCTCATCGCTCAATAACTTATCCAAGTTGCGCAGCAAGGCTCCGCCTCCCGTCAGCACTATGCCTCGATCCATAATATCTGCTGCCAATTCTGGCGGGCTTTTTTCCAATGTAACCTTCACCGCTTCAACAATACTTGCGACTGTCTCCTGCAAGGCATCTGTAATTTCATGAGAAGAGACTTCGATGGTCTTGGGCAATCCCGTTATCAGATCTCTTCCGCGTATATCCATTTTTTCATTCGCTTCCGATGGCATGGCTGAACCAATCTCCATCTTTAATGTTTCGGAGGTCCGTTCTCCTATCATTAAATTATACTTTTTCTTAATGTATTGTATGATCGCCTCATCCAGCTCATCCCCCGCTAGGCGAATAGAGCGGCTAGTGACAATCCCCCCCAAAGAGATGATAGCCACTTCTGTGGTTCCTCCACCGATATCAACGACCATGCTTCCCGTTGGCTCCCAGACAGGCAGATCCGCTCCTATCGCTGCCGCGAACGGCTCTTCGATAGTGTAGGCTTCTCTGGCCCCAGCCTGTTTGGTAGCATCTTCAACCGCTCGCTTTTCTACTGCCGTAATTCCTGAAGGGACACAAACCATTACATTTGGACGGCGAGAAAGAACTCCCCGACTTTTTTGTGCTTGGCGAATAAAGTATCGAAGCATGGTTGCCGTGGTTTCAAAATCAGCAATAACCCCATCCTTCATTGGCCGAACAGCAACTATATTGCCTGGAGTACGCCCAATCATACTTTTTGCCGCATTTCCAACCGCCTCTATTGTTCCCGTATCTGTCCGTATGGCAACAACTGAAGGTTCACGAGCCATTATCCCTTTCCCTTTTACATAAACGAGCGTATTGGCTGTGCCAAGGTCGATACCCATATCCCGAGAAAAACCACCAAACATTCTGCTTATCTCCTTCCATAATCTCTGCTTCTATTTCAGCTACGTTGATTTCTATTTATGTAATTCGTGTTCAAAACACTGACATTTTATTATATAACTTTTGCTGCAACAATTCAAATAAGACCTTTTTCTTTTAAGCTGATGTAACGGCCATCACCGATGATAACATGATCCAGCACATCAATCCCGATAATTTGCCCTGCCCCCATCAGTCTCTTGGTCACCTCAATATCTTCTTTGCTCGGAGTGGGATCTCCGCTGGGATGGTTGTGTAAACAGATAACAGAGGCACTGCTCTTGCGAATCGCTGCTTTAAATACTTCGCGGGGGTGTACGATGGAAGAGTTCAAGCTGCCAATAAACACGGTCGTTTGGGCAATCACTTGATTTTTGGTATTTAAAAATAAGCAGACAAAGTGTTCCTGGGTTAAATAGCGGAGTTCTTCCATCATGAGCTTGGCTACATCTTCCGGTGAACGAATCGTCCATCGTTCTTCCGGTGTGGTCTTCGCCACTCTTCTCCCTAGCTCAATCCCTGCAAGCAATTGAACAGCCTTTGCCGTTCCGATTCCTTTTACTTCAACCAGTTCTTCCAAAGAGGTATCCAAAAATTGCCGCAATCCCCCCACGTGTCCCAACACACGCTGAGCTAAGTTTAACACCGATTCACCGGACGTCCCTGTACGAAGCAGAATGGCGATGAGCTCAGCATTGGATAAGGCATCAATTCCCTTGCTCATCATCCTTTCTCTTGGAAGCTCGGCCAAAGGAAATCCAGAAAGCCATCTTTCCCCCATGAAACCTTCCCCTCACCTTCAATATATTACGGATTCACCATTATATATGTATATCTAAGGAGCAAGAATGGAAATGCCAAAATCCTCGAGGTATTCCGCCATTAGCCGTACAGGAAGTCCGACAACAGAAAAATAATCACCTACGATGCCTTCAATAAAGATCGAGCCAAGTCCCTGGATGGCATAGGATCCGGCTTTGTCCATCGGTTCTTTGGTTGCAATATACCGAAGAATCTCATCGGAAGAGATCGGTCTCATCGTTACTTTCGTCTCAACATGGCCAATTTTCTTTTTATCGGCGCCTGCATCAATGATGGCCAATCCGCTAAATACAGAGTGCGTTGTCCCCTGGAGCGAGGACAGCATGGAAAAAGCATCCTTTTCATTGTTAGGCTTTCCTAATACTTTCCCTTCTAACACCACGATCGTATCAGATCCGATGACCACTCCCTCCGAATATTGGGAAGCCACATCCGCCGCTTTCCTTTCCGCTAACATTTCGACAATGGCATCCGGTTTAAGTCCGTCATCTACGGATTCATCAGCGCCGCTAGGATGAATAATAAACTTCAACCCCAGGTTACGAAGCATTTCCTGGCGCCTCGGGGATGAAGATGCCAATATGATTTCCCTTTCATTTGTCTGCCCCATTACAGATCCCTCACCGTCCATTGGTCTATTTAATTTTCTTATACAGCCAATAGCTGCCGACTAAACCAATAATTGCACTTAAATTTAGTTTAACCTGAACGAGGAAATCGTACTTAATGATGACAAAATCCCCTTTAGGGTGCCAGCTTATTTCCTCGGCCGTTCCCAAGAAAGGAATATATTGTCCCAATATCTTGCCCAGGATACTACCAAAAATAAGCCCTGCCATCAGAACAATGATGAGTGCAATTGTATCTTTCATTTTTTTCTCCTCTGTCCCCAAATGTCACCATCAGTTTAGCAGAACCCCTTAGGTTGAACAAGAAATTCTTCAGGCTGATAAATCGAAAAAAGTGGTGCTTACACATTGAAAGAGGATTCCTCACGGTTCATTTTCCGAACCAAGAGAAATCCCCTAAGTTAATTGAAAGAAGAAAAAAACTTTTGCTTGCTCGCATAGGCATCTAGTATGGCTTGTTCCGCTTGCCATAAGTATCCCTCGGTCGGCTGCTTCCGGTATCGTTCCAAGGCAGAAACACCCTTCGAAAAATCATTGAGCATTCGATTTCCCAGTGATTGATGTTCCTGAGGAAGCTTGCTGATTAACCCGCGTCCTTGCTGGAGCAGGCTGCGATGGGCATCTGTGACTAGCTTCATGGTCTCATCTGCCAATTTCCCCGTGCTTACGCCTTCCGCAATAGCCTGTCCCAAGACTTGCACCATCTCTTCTTCCCGCTCAAACCATTGATTCCATTCTTCTTGCGTTGTCTCCGAACCTTGCTTTACAGCAACAGAAACCGTTTTGGTTTCCTCACTCCATTCCTTTATATAAACATCCATTTCCTTATATGGAGCAGCCAAGGCCAACACATGCTCCCGTTCAGAGGCAAGACCCAAAAGAAGATGTACCGGCTTGTCCCCTAAAAAACTGTTAGGCCATCCCTTAGATTTGATTTTCTCGAGAATAGGTCCAGCACTTCCTTGATCCTGGAACACTCCTCCTTGGATCACATACCAAGTGTTGGAGGGAAGTGTAATCGATACCGTCGTACTTGCCTCTTGAACCTTATTTACATTATCTTGCTGCCCCTCCGTGGCAGCACTGCCTTCTGCACCAGGTGCCATCTGACTTGCTTCACCCGGTGCTTCTTGGGCTTTTGGAACTGTAGCTGAGGGAGAAGACGGAGCGTCCAGCAAGCCTGACTTAAAAAAACCAAGGACAACAAATCCGAACACCAAACCTAGGACAATGGCGCCGATGACGGAAACGGCAACCGCAAGCACACCTTTGGTTTGGTGCTCCCGGGCGTTTCTTATGCGGGATTTATAGCTTCGCCTATGTGTAGAAAGATTTTGGTCTTCTTCCTCGTCGACTGGAAATTTCCATTCAGGGCTAAACGGTTCCCTTTTTCCCTTGTGGAAGATTTCGTCACCTGCTGCCACTTCATCTCTCGCCGCCGTTTCTGTTACAGCTTCTTGTTCAGCCTCAGATTTTGATTCAGGTTCCGGTTCGGGCTTAGTCTCATGCCATTCTTTCTTCAACGTAAATTCTTGCTCTTCCCTACTCTCCTGCAGCACCTTCGGCTCTGGATTCTCGACAGGCCGTTCGATCTTTTTAGGTGCTTGTCCTTCTTTAGGCTGATTTAACTTGATCGTAATTCTCGCCCGGTTCTTGTCCATCCCTTATCTCTCCTTTGGATAGCTTTATAGTATATATATATGGAGATGAGAGATTGATAGAACTAAGATTAGAATAAAAACCGCTGATAGCGATCCATAGCTTAGCTTAACCCTGCTATTGAATCATTTGGGCAAGGTAAAGTAAAAAGGTATTCCCAAAATCAGATTGAAGGGAAAGGTCACTCCCAGTGATAAACCTAAGTAAATGGAAGGATTAGCCTCTGGTACAGACGCTCTTAAAGCTGCAGGAGCCGCGGGAACTGACTAGTCCTTTGTTTCAGGCTCCGGTGAATAAGATTTCAACAAATGGTTTAGTTTTTCCCTGGACTGAGTTTCTTCATCTGGCTCCAGTCCATCTTCTGGATTCAGCTCTTTCGTTTGACCGTCAGAAACAACCTCCCCTTCTATCCAGCTTTTGGGGAGAACGCTGATCGCTTCGTGTGAATTATCTTTCGGATCCAAAGGAGGCAAATCACTAATCCCTTCAACTTTTTCTTTATAGTAAAGAATTTTAAAATCAATGTTTATCTTTCTATGAAAAGGGTTGGATGTCCTTTCGTCTTCGGTAGCACTCGCATATAGATACTCCCATTTCTCCACATGCACAAGTCGGTCCGCACTTCTTAGGTGTCCAAGAAACTCCGTTAGCTGGCGATAGGTTCCGTCAAACTCGATATGAAATCGAATCATGCCAAAAGGGAGGTAATCCACCAGCTCCTGCGGAATGTCTGTCACTTTATCTGATGTTTGTTTTTTTGCCTGTTCCTGTTCAGCCTGTTGAAAGTAGCCATCCAGAATTTTCTCCGGTTCAGTCACAAACACTCTTTCCCTCTGTTGCACTCCAGATAGATCAAGTGGATTTGCAGGAGCGGGCTGTTCTTGTTTTTTATTATCTTGGGCTGCATCTTCCTCATTGACATCTTTTGCAAGAGTAGCTAACTCTTTAAGAAAAATCGTTACCATATCTTTTTGTTCGGGTTGGGCTTCTTCTATTTCAAGCTTTGTTAACTCAACCCCCGTTAGCTTTGAAATATTATCCAGTTGAATCAAAAACTCAGGTACATGTCTTTCCAGAGGAACCTTTCGTCCCAAGCCGATGGCCTCCGCCGGATTGGGAGGGAACGGTTTTTCAAGCTTTTCATTATGGGCCGCATTCTCAGACAGATAGCTTTCATATTCTTCCAATTGACTGTCCAGACTTGCAAACTGATGAACTTTAAACTCATACAAGAAATAAAACACCCCAAGAATCAGAAGGACGCCGAGAATAAACAAAGCAATTAAGCTCTGATAAGATTTCCATGCAAAGTCGTTTGGAAATTTATTTCTATTCCATTGGGAAAGATACCTTTTAACTGTTTCCACTTGGTTCTTCCCTCATTTCGTTTAAATCCTTTTTATAGAAAGTAAACTCAATGATTTTTACCTTCTGGGGATCAAAATAATATTGCTCATACACTGCCGGATCGTTCAGTACTTGCAAAAACACCTTTCCCACGTTCGATGAGTTTTCTAATCTATCAAGAAAATAAGCCGTATCTACAAGAGAGTAAAGGACTGCTTTGCCCTTTACCTGATTCCCTTCCCCGTTCAGTTCAAGAACTTGCCCATACTCCGGTAGGGCCAGCTCCAAATCCATCAAGAGATTTCTCCAGCTTGATCCCCGACTCGCTTCAATCCCCTCAATAAGCGCCTTATATTTCAAAAAGCTTTTTAATTCCTGCTCCCGTTCCATTACTTCCTGATTCCATTTCTTGTTTTCTTCTAGTTGGGATTTCTTGATCTCCAGTTGGGCGATATCATCTTGCATCGTCTTCAGGTAGGCCTCTTGGTGCAGCACATACTGCATTAGCAGGACAGCAATAAAAAGCAGACTCAAAAGCAAAAGCACCAACAGCTTGTTAAAGTATTTAACTACGAACGGCTCTTTAGGCAATAAGTTGATGTTCACTAAGAATTCACTCCTTTAAAGCCATCCCTAATGGTACTACAAGCGAAGCCTCTACTTCTCTGAAACTACTTTCAACAAGCTCTGGAGATAATATAACTCCCCCTGCTTTCGCTACATGAGATTCAACATTTAATCGAGTGGATAAATATCGGGAAACCTGTTCCAGATTTTGAATATCGCCAACCAAAATGATCTCAGCCAAAGATTGGTCTCTATTGTTTAGGGTGTAAAGATAGAAATTCATTACCCTCTCGATTTCGTTGCCCATATCTGCCGCAAAGGACTGAAGGATGTTCTCTCCTGCCCTGTCTTCTAGTACACTTTGCGCATCGTAAAAAGGCATGTTCGCCAGATAAGAACGAAGATCAAGATTAAAAGTTCTTACCAGCCGCAAAACCTGTTTGTGAAATAGGCTCACCTCTGTACTTTTCTCACCGATATTGACAATCATGTAAGTCTCCCCAATGTTTCTTTCTTTTTGAATCACCCGCTGAACAGCCAGGGGCGCAAGATCGACACTTTGGGGAAGTAAATCCGACTCCTGAAACGCTTCAACATAGGAAAGCACATAGGATTTAGGGGCTATGACTAGCATCAGGTCTAATTCTTTCGTCTCCTTGCCCTTGACTTGTTCTGTGATCACAGCAAAGTCTGAAACATACTCGTCAAAGGGCAACTGGATACTGTTTTGGATCTCCATTTCCACCGCCTTTTTCAGCTCTCTCTTAGGCAAATTGGGAATCCTAATGGATCTAAGTAAAATATTATGAGAGCTGATCGTGAGATGAATGTTCTTCCCTTGAATCCCAGCCTTGTTAAGAACTGAATATAAAAAGTCCGAAAAATCCTCATGGTTTTGAATCTTGCCTTCGGTGATCAAGCCCTCGGGGACTTGATCAATATAGTAGGAAAGCAACAACATTTCATTATTGTTTTTTTGCAACTCAACTAACTTAATAATTGAATCTTTTATTTCCATTCCTATTAGATTTGCGGTTCGTCTCCAAAATTTCCAATTCATTTCCTGGTTTCTCCCTTTTTTTTATAATCGGAGAATATAGTGTAAGTAGGCCTGCACAATATCGCCGCCCCAAAAGTAAGAAAGCATAATCCCTATGGCCAAAAACGGGCCAAAAGGAATCGGCTCCTTGCGTTTCACTTTTTTCGTTACTAATAGTAGAACACCGATCACTCCACCGATTAAGGAAGCAAGAAAGAAAGACAACAAAGTAAGTTTCCAACCTATCGCCATCCCCACGACAGCCATTAGTTTAATGTCTCCTCCCCCCATTCCTCCTCGGCTAACGATAGCAATCAGGAATAGAAGCCCTCCGCCTGCTAAGATACCCATTAGATAGTCAATATAGGATAGCGGGGAATAGTAGAGATGGAGCAAAGCAAAGTAAACGAAAAAAAACAAATTCACTTTATTAGGAATAATCTTATATAACAAATCACTAATTGTTATCGTCGCTAGCAGCATCATCAACGGGATAGCTACAAGCAATTCTTTACTAAATCCAATTTTATAATAAGTAAATACTAGCAAGATAGTGGTGAACATTTCCCCTAATGGATAGACTGGGGAAATTCGAGCCTTGCAGTATCGGCATTTCCCTTTCAGGAAGACATAGCTCAGAATCGGAACTAAATCCAAAGGCCCCAGGCGATGGTTACACTTCACACAATGAGAGGGCGGAAAAGCAATGGACTCTCCTTTGGGGATTCGGATCGCAACGACATTGAGAAAAGAAGATATGAAAAGAAAGAATGTGATGAAAAAGAGAGAGATTGAAAATTCCATGAGTGCCTCCTTTCATGATGGGCAAGAAAACTTGGCTCGCACAAATTTCCTAACTTGACCCCATAATGTCGAGTTAGGAAAAAGCTACAAGTTTTCCTCGTACTGTCCATATAATGTAACGGAGTTATAATTCTGACAGTATAAAAAAAGAGACAACCACCGCAAGGGGTTGTCTGGGAGATTGGTTAATTACTCTGAATCCGTTGGGTTAACTGGAGATAATGTATAACCTTTTACTTTTTTCGTTCCTGTATCCATAGTTACACCAACACCACTAACTTCAGTTCCATCTGACCACTTTGGTTCAGTCGTTAAGTAACCTTCCTCTATAAGTTTATCAATTGCAACAGAATCATTAGTTAATGCTTTTCCGTCCAGAAGATATCTTTGAGCTGCATCAATAACAATCTTTTCTGTTTGACTATCCGAGTTCTTCTTTGCATCATCAAAATTCGTAATCACACTCGGAGCTGCAATCGCCGCGATAATCCCTAAAATAACAACAACCGCCAGCAACTCGATCAACGTTACCCCACGCTGATTACTCCATAACTTCTTCAATTTCGATACCATGCTGCATTCCTCCCCTTTTTTCCTCTGTTGCATGATTTTGGCACTAAAAAACCGCCCTCGGGTATTCCGGGACGGGTCGGTTGCACTACTAGCTCCTTCCATTCCAAGTGCCCAAAGTGCAGAATGGAGATCAATGCTTCCCAAAAACTACTTAAATATGAATTCTTGTTACATTATATATAAAATTTGTCAGGCTGAATAGATACAACCTGTGACTTTTTTATTAAGTTTTTCTAAAGTTTATTGTAGGCCTTTATACATGGAGAATATAGGCAGCAAAACGGCAAGTACGATAAAACCTACAACACCGGAGACAACAATCAGCATGAGGGGTTCAATTAACGACCTTAAATTGCCAGCCATTCGCTCTACTTCGTCTTCATAGAAGTCTGCTACTTTTTCCAGCATGGAATCTAGCTTTCCTGTTTTTTCTCCTACAGCAATCATTTGCACTAGCATTGGAGGAAAGATGGCATTGTTCCGAAACGGGTTAACTAGGGGTTGGCCGTTTTTAACATTCTCCTTGGCTTGTTCCAAAGATCGAGAAACGACTTCATTGCCGACAACATGAGAAACAATACCGATAATCTGAACAATGGGAACGGCTGCCGCAAATAATGTGGAGAACGTTCGACTGAAGCGTGCCAGGGAAGATTTTAAGAACAGTAAACCGAAGATCGGGATTTTTAACTTGAGATAATCTACACGATACCGTCCTGCCTTCGTTTTCTTAACCGTTCTAATTACTAGTAGGAGCACTATGGGTATCATTAAAAACAAGTACCAGAAAGACGTTATGAACGTACTGAGCTTCATCACGATGCGGGTGACAAGCGGTAGTTCCAAACCCATATTTTGAAACATCGAGACGTAATTAGGAACAATCTTCCACATCATAAAAAATCCGACAGTTAGAGAAAGCATACTAACAGTAGCAGGATAAATTAGCGCAGATCTAATTTTTCCCGCTATCATATTTTCCTTTTCAAAAAAAGTAGCCAACCGATCCAATACATCATCCAATGTTCCACTGGCTTCTCCCGCACGAACCATACTTATAAACATCTCCGGGAAGATCTTAGGATGATTCTGACATGCTTTCGAAAAGGCTGTTCCTGTTCGGACATCTTCCAATACGGCTAAGAGCGCTTTTTTCAAAGGTTTATTTACGGTTTGCTGAGCAAGTACTTGCAACGATTCTACCATTCCTACACTCGCTTGCAATAAAGTGGAGAATTGACGGCAAAACACTGCAATATCTCGTTTGTTTACCTTTTTTTCGAACAGTTCAATGTCTTTCGTTAAAATGCTCTGTTTAAATTGTTTAATGCTAGTAATAAACAACCCTCGTTCCTTTAGCAGATGATACGCCACTTGTTTATCCCTAGCCTCAATTTTTCCTTTCACTTTTTTCCTTTGGCTATTATAACCGGCATATTCAAACTGAGGCATAGCCTAACCCCCTTCCTTCCTGCATTAGTGCTCGAACGATCTGTTGAAATCAGGGATCATTTGTTTGACTAATTCCATGGAGATGACACCTTGATTCAAAAGCATACGCAGCGATTGCTCCATCGTAAT
This sequence comes from Ammoniphilus soli, assembly GCF_040813775.1. Taxonomy (NCBI): domain Bacteria; kingdom Bacillati; phylum Bacillota; class Bacilli; order Caryophanales; family Paenibacillaceae; genus Ammoniphilus; species Ammoniphilus soli. Next base: position 223,385 of record NZ_JBEGDL010000009.1, on the reverse strand, counting down.
CATCCCTTGTGCAATCCCCGTTTGCATCATGGATTTGATCTGATGCACTTTTTCTTGTCGAATTAGATTTGCAATCGCCGTATTGTTTATCATTACTTCAAAGGCAGCTGTCCGACCCACACCGTCAGTAGTCGGCAAGAGACGTTGGGATAAAACAGCGGCTAGGTTTCCTGCCAACTGGACGCGAATTTGCTGTTGCTGGCTTGGAGGGAATACGTCAATAATCCGGTCAATGGTTTGCGGAGCATCTGACGTGTGTAAGGTAGCTAATACAAGGTGACCCGTTTCCGCAGCACTAATAGCTGTACTAATCGTTTCTAAATCCCGCATCTCTCCTACCAATATCACATCCGGATCCTGGCGCAGAGCCGCTCGAAGACCGGTAAAAAACGATGTCGTATCTGCCCCCACTTCTCGTTGATCTACGATACTTTTCTTATGACGGTGCAAATACTCAATGGGATCCTCTAAAGTAATAATGTGCTTTGCGAAATTACGATTAATATAATCTATGATCGCTGCTAATGTCGTAGATTTCCCGCTTCCCGTTGGACCTGTTACAAGTAAAAGACCATTGTGCCTCTCTGCCAATTGAGTAACGATTGAATGAATCCCCAATTTCTCCATAGGAGGAATTTCCGTTGCAACCGTTCGAATGGCCAGGCTAATTGACCCTCTTTGCCGAAACACATTAATTCGAAATCGAGAGATACTAGCCAATCCGTATGAGAAGTCCAGCTCTCCTTTTTTTTGAAACTGCTCAAATTGTTCAGCATTCATTAGAACCTTGGCCATCTCCTCGGTCAAATCAGGGGTACAAACAGTCATAGCCAGAGGAACTAATTGCCCATGAATCCTTAAAACAGGTGCTGATCCAATGGTTATGTGCAAATCAGAAGCCCCTCTCCTGTGAGCTTCTTGAAGTAATTGAATGATATCCATGAAGCGCCTCCCGCTATTATTTCAATTAGTCAATCGTGACTCTCTCAATTTCACTTAATGTGGTATAGCCCGCTGCTACCTTATAAAGCCCGTCTACAAACATTGGAGTATAGCCTTGGTTAAGCGCACAAGCCTTATACATGGTATCCGTTTTTTTCTCTAGGATTAGACTCTTCATTTCAGAGTTAACAGGTAACACCTCATGTATCGCCATTCTTCCCTGATAGCCCGTTTGATTACAACGTGGGCACCCTTTCCCAGCATGGTATTTCTCAGGTGTAATATTGTAGCTATCAAACAATTGCCTATGTTCATGCGGAATCTCGATCGCTACCTTACATGAAGGACAGATGGTTCTTACCAAACGTTGAGCCACTATTCCTCGCAGGGAGGAAGCCACTAGATAAGGCTCGATCCCCATATCCATAAGTCGATTAAATGTACTAACCGCGTTATTTGTATGAATAGTGCTCAGCACAAGATGCCCAGTCATCGATGAACGAATAACCATCTCTGCTGTTTCGTTATCACGAACCTCTCCAACCATCACAATATCGGGATCCTGACGGAGAATAGAGCGAAGTCCCATGGAGAAGGTTAGCCCTGCCGCTGAATTGACTTGTACTTGATTTACCCCGCTTAACTGATATTCCACTGGATCTTCTACAGTTACGATATTGACGTCATCTTTATTCAAGTATCTCAGCGCAGAATATAATGTTGTTGTTTTTCCGCTTCCAGTTGGACCTGTAATGAGTACAAGACCATATGGAGCCGCTATGATTTTTTTGAATGATTCTAAGCTTCGATTAGAAAATCCGATCTTATCGAGATCCCTTTTAGCATTGCTAGGGTCAAGAAGCCGTAAAACTATTTTTTCTCCATGAATGGTCGGCAGGGTAGACATACGAATGTCAACTTTCTTCATCCCCGCGTCAAATTCAAACCGACCGTCCTGAGGAATTCTCTTTTCTGTAATATTCAAACCACCTAGAACTTTTAACCTGCCCGTTACCACACCGAGCATATTACCAGGGAATTCACTCTCTGTTCTTAATACCCCATCTACACGGAACCGAATTTTGATAGAGTTCTCTTGCGGTTCAAAATGCACGTCAGATGCCATTGCTGAAACTGCCTGAACAATCGTTTGATTTAGCAGATTGACAACAGGTGAGGACTCATCAATTAGTTCAGCTTCTTCCGTTTCATCTTCTATATCATCGAATACTTCAGTCATCGACTGCTGAACCTGATAAGATCTTGAAATAGCCCGATTCAACTCTTCTTTCGTAGCTATTACAGTCTGAATGGGCATGTCCGTACTCATTCGCAAATCATCTATTGCATAATAATCAAGGGGATCCGACATCGCAACAATCAGCTTCCCATTCTCAATCCATAACGGTAACGCTTGATGCTTCTTCGCCATATTAACAGGAATCAGACGAACCGCTTTCTCATCGATCTGTTGCCGATGAAGCTGAACGTGGGGGATTCCTAATTGAAATTCCAATAGTTCTATCTTTTGTTGCTCTGTGATATATCCTCGAGCGATTAATAAGTCACCTAGCTTCATCCCGGTGCCTTTTTGTTCCTCTAGGACTTGTTGAAGTTGTTGCCCTGTGATGAGTCCGGAGTCAACCAGTAAGTCTCCTAGGCGTTTGCGTTGGATCATTAGCATCTTTCCTCCTTCGTATGTAGAATGATTAGGGAATCCTATAATAAACGGAGTTCTTAATATTAAACTGTTTCCCATCTAACTCAACATTCAAATCTATTTCTATTAAACGGGGGTTGATAACAAAACGTGTATTTCTATAGCTTTCCCCATACATTTTTATACTGTACCCATCTATTAATAAGTCCGTTTCGGTTACATGCAAAACAGTAGCTCCGGTATCCCTTCTTATAATCCTGTCAGATTTTACTTCAAGATTTGCATAATCTTCATTTCGTAATCTTTGGAGTACTTGGTCCATCGCTAAATCAGCGATTTGTCTAGAATTGGTCTTGTGAACGATGGTATTAAAGTCCCTAAAAACAGCATGATTTACATACAAAATGGCCGACAATATGAACGTGGCGATTGTAAGTGCTGCAAGCAACTCAATATACGTAATACCCTTTTGATTTCCCTTCATGCTATGCACTCCAATTATGGATTCTTTCTTTTTCCCAGGTACCCAACTAGTTCATAAGTATTATTTGAGTCTTTTTGCACACTAATTTTTATCTTTAAAACATCGGTGTTAGCCAGAAGCGTTTTTTCCTCATTACTAATAGGATTTGGATTATATACAGCATCAAGAAGGTTCGGACGGATTGTTACTTTATATTCAGCTCCGTTTACTGAGACCACCTTTTCGCTGGTTAATCTATTTGCCATACTTAGAGACCATTCCGCCTGTGCCTTTTGTCTGATCATTTGCATTTCATTTTGGGCGATGTTAATCATGGTCATGTTTTCATCATCCACTTGAATTCGTTCTACATTTTTCGTAAATATGTTTGGAAGAAGCATGATCACTAGGCTTAATATCGATACAGCCGCTAATACTTCAACGAGCGTTAACCCTTTCTCACTAAATAATTTCACATTTCACCTCAGTATTGTATTTTTAGATTAGATACATTACTGTCTGTATTTACATTTGTAGAGCTAATCGTAATTGAGATGCCGCGCTGATCAGGAACAACCCACGTAGGCTTAGCAATATTTACAGGTATCTCTTGATTAACAAACTCTTTAAAAACTATCAACCCATTATTAAGACTGGCTAACGTTTGGGGGTTACCATTATTAGTCATAGCGAAGTGTAAAGTGTTACAAATAATGAACTGGTTTACTGGAATATTTGAGTTCTGGTTAATTAGCAGATAAACCGTATCGGCTTTAATTACTTTTCCATCTATAGATGCAGCCGACCCCGAACAAATGGCGGAGCTACAAGATGTGGGTATTGAATTTTTCAAGTCTAACAATACCCAGCTGTTATCATTAGCAGGTTTAATCCTCATTAAAGGACTAGTATCACCTATAGGAGGCGGCATGGAAGCACCATTTACTAGATTTGGTTGAAGATTTTTATTTCTCAATGAAACAAAGGATGGTTCGGCATTCTTGTGGATAACCAATGATCCCCCGATATTGGCTGTTGTTATTATGACATTGGAATTCACTGATCTTGTAACTTCCCCAACGGTAGCCTTACCTGTTAAAGTAAACCGATAAACACCATTGGAGGACACAATCGGTGATGTCTCTAGTTTCAATTGGCTAGATTCATTAGATACCGCCCACTTTGCTTGATTAATTAATCTATCGACATCATTTGATTCATATAGTAAAAAAGCGTCCTTTTCATGACGAGTCAATAAAACACGATATCCTATTTCCAAAGCCCCTTCAGCTAAACTAAGCGCTTGAGCCTCTTCACCTGATCTCAAAACATTTTTGTATCCTTGCAAACTAGTCTGTAAAACTACAGGCGTAAAAACGGCAATAACAAGGACAATAAAGAGGGTTAACAGGAATATATTCCCCCTCTGATCGGATAGGTAACTCCTCATAATTTCTGTCCTTTCCACAACTCAACAAATTTCGCCAATCTAATAAAATTATACACGAATTATAGATAAAAGAATTAAAAACAAAAGGACAAGTGAGGTGGTAATTTGTGTTGCGAGCCTAATTGTTACAAATCGTTCAAAATTACTTAAAATAGATCAAAAAAAAAATCTCCATTTAGAATAACTCTTAATGGAGACTTAACTATATAGACACTTGCAAATTTATTCCTTTAATCTCAGTGCAATCTTCCTGCTTATTGCGCCACTTCACCTAACAATTGCGTCTATTTCCTTATTAATTGCATCACTTTCCTTAATTATTGCGTCTATTTCACATTTATTGCGTCGATCAACTCAAGAACGAGCAAAAACCTGTACCTGCTCCTACTCCCTCTCCAACGCCTCCGCCAACTGATCAGCCACTTTCCATATGTCCCCTGCTCCCATCGTGATTACAAGGTCGCCCGGCTGCACTGCTTCAATAAGATAATTGAAGACATCGTCTTTGGTTGGCATAAATACCACATTCTCATTGGAGTTTTGCTTGATTAAATCAACCAATGCCTGTGCGGTAACTTCCATTTTCGTGTCATTCGCGGGAGAGTAGATGTCTGCAATGACCACTCGATCCGCCTCAGCAAATGCCCGGCTAAATGCATCCAGCAGGAAAAAGGTTCGCGTGTAGCGCTGAGGCTGGAATACAGCCCAAATCCGGCGGTTCGTCGACTTCGCGGCTTGGATAGTCGCTTCGATTTCAGTTGGATGGTGGGCATAGTCATCTACCACCAGGATATCCTTCGCTTCTCCAATGACTTGGAAACGACGCTTGGCACCACGGAAGGCCTTGATCGCTTCCGCAATCGCAGGAAAGGCTATTCCTGCCTGCAAGCAAACAACAATAGTCGCCAAAGCATTCAATACATTGTGCCTCCCAGGAACAGACAGCTTCACTTGCCCTAATGGCTGATTTCCTTTTTTCACGTTAAAGGAGACCGTACGGTCGCCATAAACAATGTCGTCTGCCGTAAAGTCTGCCTGAGTTTCCAAACCATAAGTAATATAATTGCACTTTACATCAGGCAGCATTTCCCGGATATACTCATCGTCTAGGCAAACAATCGCGGTGCCCTTTTCTCTTACATTTGCGAGAAACTTACGGTAGGCCTTCTTTAAGTTTTCGAAATCACCCTCATAATTCTCCAAGTGATCTGGCTCAATATTGGTCACTACAGCGATTTCCGGATGGTACTGGAGGAAAGACCCATCGCTTTCATCCGCTTCAGCCACAACAAAAGGCCCTTTTCCCGCTCTCGCATTGCTGCCAATATCGACAATTTCACCGCCAATAATGTAAGTGGGATCAGCACCCGCTTTTTCCATAACCAATGAAATCATGGAAGAAGTCGTTGTTTTTCCATGGGCACCTGATACAGCTATACCTGAACGCTCATTTAGAATGCGGGCGAGCATCTCGGAACGATGGATCAGCGGAATCTTGCGGCTCTCCGCTTCTTGCAGCTCGACATTGTCTTTGGGAATGTCCGTTGAATACACGACGACATTAGCTCCTGTTACGTTTTTCGCTTCGTGTCCAATGAAAACTTGCGCACCGCGGGATTCGAGCTTATCTGTCAATTCCTTTCTTGCCATGTCAGAGCCGCTGACCTTATAGCCCATATCTACCAATACTCTGGCAATAGCGCTCATTCCGTAACCGCCAATTCCAATGAAATGAACGTGCTCGGTTTTTGTTGACATCTCATTCACCAGCCTTTTCCTTAGAGTCGGAGCAGGAAACTTGCGCTTTGCCCAGTGCCTTCAGTATATCAGAAATAAAATACAATGAGCCTGTTGCAAGCATAGGTTCACCTGAATCTACCATTTCAAACCATGATTCGAATGCTTCGTTCCATGGAGAAATCCTTTTTACTTGAAGTGTAGGATCCTCATCGTGAAACCACATTTCCAAGTCCCGTGAAGCCGCCGCCCTCGGATGGTCGGTGTCGGTTACTATCACTTCTTTGCAGACTTGAGCTAATTCATGAATCATTCCTTCAACCTCTTTATCCTGAAGGGCAGAGAAAAGCACCTTAAACTTCTGTCCGGGAAAACGCTCTTGCAAAGTGGCAAGAAGCGACTTCATCCCTTCCATATTATGTGCCCCATCCAAAATGAGGTATGGATTTTTTTGAACAATTTCAAACCTGCCTGGCCACTTCGCTTTCTTTAAACCATTTGCCAGATCTTCCTGTTCAAAGTGCACGGCATAATATTGTCGTAATATTTCCAGTACCATGACCGAAAGTCCTGCATTCCTAACCTGGTGCTCCCCTAGCATGGAAATGGACAGACTTGAATAGGAACGAAAAGGACCATGAAAGTCAAATTGCTCCGTACCAGCCACTACAGGTCCTCGGGAAAGGAAAAAGTCCTTCTCGAAGCGATATAAACGAGACTTCCTATTCCTGGCCGTTTCTTCAATGACCTTCAGGGCATCCGAATTCGTTTCCGTCGTAACTGCAGGAAATCCTCGCTTAATGATGCCCGCTTTTTCCGCAGCAATCTGCTCCAGACTGTCTCCTAAAATGTTAACATGGTCGAACCCTATATTCGTAATGACGGAGACCAGTGGAGTCACTACATTCGTTGAATCCAAGCGTCCTCCAAGCCCTGTCTCCCATATCACAAAATCAGGGTATTCCATGTTGGCAAAATATAATATAGCTAGCAGTGTCAATACTTCAAATTCAGTCAGCGTTCCCCATTCCGTGGATTCCGATTCTATCACAATAGGCTTAATGCGCTCCACTAGAGCGACAAAATCCTCCATCGGCATAGGCTTCCCATCGCAGCCAATATGTGTATTTATGGTCCCCATAGCGGGTGACGTAAACGTCCCCGTCCTGTACCCTGCTTCCTGTAAAACATGAGCAATATATTGTACCGTTGAACCCTTTCCGTTGGTTCCGGCAATGTGCACAAATTTTAAGCGGTGCTGCGGATGGTTCAATTTTTCCAGCGCCCATTGCATTCTTTCCAGACCTGGCCTGATTCCAAATTTTTGCAATCCCTTGATCCAGGCAACCGCCTCTTCAAATTGCCTCATCGTCCACCCTCATTTCAACCCAGTCCTATTAATTATATGTTCTTCTAATCCAAGCGATGACAGAGAGACAACCTGATCCCTCTGTCATCTTCGCCCTTTTTCTTTAGCTCTTTAACTCGGCAATGCGAGACTTCACAGTCTCAAGCTTTTCTTGGTAATCCCGGCCTTTCGCCCGCTCCTCTTCGACTACTTGCTCCGGCGCTTTGGCTAAGAAGCCTTGGTTGCTCAATTTCTTTTCTACACGCTCTACTTCTTTTTGCAAATTCTCTGCCTCTTTTTCTAGACGAGCAATTTCCTTATCTAGATCAATCAAGCCTGCAAGCGGCAAGTAAATTTCGGCACCCGTTACCACCGCCGAAACAACTTTTTCAGGAGTAGACAAGTTCAAGGAGATTTCGAGCTTCTCAGGATTACAGAAACGGCGAATGTATCCCTCTCCTTGCTGCAGAAGAGACAGTGCCTCCTCATTGGTCGGCTTGATCATTAGCTCGATTTTTTTGCTTAAAGGAACATTCATTTCTGCACGGATGTTTCTCACATTCCGAATGACGTCCATGAGCAAGCTCATTTGCTTCACAGAATCCGGATAATGCAACTGCTCATTCACTGTAGGCCATTGTGCAACTGTAATGCTTGTCCCTTGATGAGGCAAATGCTGCCAGATCTCTTCCGTAATAAACGGCATAAACGGATGCAATAAGCGCAACGTTTGCTCCAGTACATGGGAAAGAACCGATTGGGTAGTTTTCTTGGCTGCCGCATCTTCTCCGTATAAATGAGGCTTTGCCATCTCAATATACCAATCGCAAAGATCATCCCAAATAAAGTTATACAGCGTACGTCCTGCTTCACCAAATTCAAACTGCTCTAACAGCCTTGTAACCCCTTCAACCGTTTCGTTCAAACGTGTAAGAATCCACTTATCTGTTGTTCCTAATGGGCCAGACAAGTCAATATCCTCCACTGTAATTCCCTCAAGATTCATTAACGCGAATCGAGATGCATTCCATATTTTATTGGCAAAGTTACGGGCTGCCTCTACGCGCTCCCAACGGAAACGCTGGTCATTCCCTGGCGTATTCCCTGTTGCCAGCATAAAACGCATCGCATCCGCACCATATTGTTCAATGACTTCCATTGGATCCACGCCGTTTCCAAGCGATTTGGACATCTTCCGTCCTTCTGCATCGCGAACCAATCCGGTAATTAAAACGTTTTTGAACGGATTTTGATCGGTAAATTCATGGGCAGTGAACATCATTCGAGCAACCCAGAAGAAAATGATATCGTAACCCGTAACCAGCACATCGGTTGGGTAGAAATGCTTCATATCTTCGGTTTGATCCGGCCAGCCTAGGGTAGAGAAAGGCCAAAGAGCCGAACTGAACCAGGTATCCAAGACGTCGTTGTCCTGTTGAAGACTTTTGCTTTCACACTTGGGACAAGCATGAATATCTTCACGAGACACCGTCATCTCTCCACAATCCCCACAGTACCACGCAGGGATTCGATGTCCCCACCACAGCTGACGAGAAATACACCAGTCGCGGATATTCTCAATCCAGTGCAAGTAAATTTTTTCAAAACGATCCGGAACAAATTGAACCTTCTGTTCCTCCTTTTGACGTTTGATCGCCTCTTCTGCCAACGGTCCCATTTTTACAAACCATTGAGTCGAAAGATACGGCTCAACTACCGCTCCGCTGCGTTCGCTATGACCCACTTGGTGAATATGTTCTTCAATCTTGAAGCAAATCCCTTGCTCCTGAAGATCAGCAACGATTTTCTTGCGGCAAGCGAATCGGTCCAGTCCTTGGTATGGGCCTGCATTGTCATTCATTGTCCCCGTTTCATCCATCACTAGAATTTGCTCCAACTGATGGCGGTTCCCTAATTCAAAGTCATTCGGGTCATGTGCAGGTGTAATTTTTACGGCTCCGCTACCGAATTCTTTATCTACATAATCATCCGCTACAATCGGAATTTCCCGACCGACGATCGGCAAAATGACCGTTTTCCCAATGAGATGCTGATAGCGCTCATCCTCAGGATGGACAGCAACAGCCGTATCCCCGAGCATCGTTTCCGGACGGGTAGTAGCCACTTCGATGTGTCCAGTTCCATCTTTAAGAGGGTAACGAAGGTGATAAAGAGCACCTTTAACCTCTTTATATTCCACTTCGATATCCGAAAGGGCTGTCCGCGTTTGCGGATCCCAGTTAATAATATAGGCCCCGCGGTAAATCAGACCCTTCTCATAGAGACGAACAAATACCTCGCGGACCGCATTGGACAAGCCTTCGTCGAGGGTGAAACGCTCGCGGGAGTAATCCAGGGACAAGCCCATCTTAGACCATTGCTGACGAATAACTCCTGCATACTTCTCTTTCCATTCCCAAACCTTTTCAACAAACTTCTCCCGACCAAGGTCATAACGGGATGTTCCTTCTTCTCGAAGCATAGCTTCTACGCGAGCTTGAGTGGCAATCCCTGCATGGTCCATCCCCGGCAGCCACAGCGCATCGAATCCCTGCATGCGTTTGGCACGAATCAAAATATCCTGCAATGTATTGTTTAGAGCATGACCGATATGTAAGTTCCCTGTTACGTTCGGAGGTGGAATCACAATTGTAAAAGGTGTTTTCTCCGCATTTCGCTCGGCTTTGAAGTAATCTCCTTCAAGCCAATAAGTATACCATTTTCCCTCGGTTTCCTTCGGGTCGTATTTGGTTGGCATTTCCTTTGTTTGATGCTCCGACATCTTAAAATCCCTCCTGCACACCTGTATAAAAATGAAAAAACCTCTCCCATCCAAAGGACGAAAGAAGCTCGCGGTACCACCTTTGTTAGCAATGCTCATGCCATCCAGGCCATGAAGCAATGCTCCCTTAACCCTGTTAACGGTTGGGAACCGTTCCTTCCTAATCGTGCATACTTTCAGAAGGAAAACTCCTGGGCTACCTTCAGCAGCTACAATCCAAAGAAGTCTCCCAGCCAAGGACTCCTCTCTCTTGATGGCTTCACTGCCTAATCTTCCCACTCAGCGTCATCTGCTATAAAACTGAACCTATTTTACCAAATTACTATCAGCTTAGACAAGAGCAGGATGAATTAAACCACTTTGCCTTTTTCAATTCGAATCATTCGCTGTCCCTGCAGAGCAAGCTCCCGATCATGAGTCACCATAAGGATGGTTTTACCTTCTTTGTTTAGCTGTTTAAAGACGTCTAAAATAATCATGGCATTTTCCTGATCCAGTGCCCCCGTGGGCTCATCGGCCAACACGACTTCGGGATCGTTCATTAAAGCTCTGGCCATAGCCACTCTCCGCTGTTCCCCGCCGCTCAATTGAAAAGGTAAATGCTCAGCCTTGTCCGCTAGACCTACCTTTTCTAATAGAGCTGACGCTTGCCCCTCATCCGCTGCTTCATAGCGACCCGCAATGGTCTTAGGCAACATCACATTTTCCAAAGAAGTTAAGGTAGGAATCAAGCTGGGAAACTGAAAAACAAAGCCGCATTTTTGCGAACGAATCCCTGCTCTTTGAGCATCAGATAACGTCGTAACGTCCCGGCCATCAAACCATACCTTCCCTTCCGATGGTCGGTCAATCAAGCCAGCTATCGCTAAAAAAGTTGATTTCCCGCTGCCGGAAGGCCCCACAATGGAAAGGAACTCTCCCTTTTCTATCTCTACCGTGATGTCTTCTAAAGCATGAATCCATCTATCACGGTCTAAACGATAGCTTTTTTTCACTTTTTCCAGTCGGATCATAAGGGCTACTCCCCTTCCCGTATCGCTTCATATGGTTCCATTTTAATCGTGCTTCGAATAGGAAAAAACGCGGCCAATACCGATATTCCAACCGTTACCGCAGTCGTACCTAAGCCAATCACCAAACCGGAAGCCCAGTCAGGGAACAACAGAGGCAGCTGCAATACCTGCATGATTAGGATTCGATTATCGTACAGACCAGCCGCGGACATCAGGGAACCGATGCTGGCCCCCATCAACGAGGCCATCCCTGCCTCCAGCAGCAGCAACCGATAGGTTGCGCCCCTTGTTGCTCCCATCGCTCGCAGCATGCCAATTTCCTTGCGCCTTTCACTGATTAATGCCGTAAACATCGTGGCAACCTGAAGCGAGCTCATCACTAAAACCAGTACAATCATCAAATAGCTTAATAATTTCACAGGAAAGATTTGCGTGCTGATTAATTCTTGCAGGCCTTTTCCTTGCGCCACGTCCACTTCCGCATTTAACTTTTCAATTTCTCTCTTGACGAAGCTTTCCATCCCTGGGTCCGTTTTGACTAAGACAATGGAAATTTGGCCTTGGGGAAATTTCAGACCGGAGCCCTCTTTTCCATTCAGCTCGTGCGCGGCATCCATGTGCATGAAAATCGTATTATCTGTTCCCATTCCCGTTGGGAACATGACCCCTTTTACAGAAAAATCTTTCCCAAACAAGGTTACCCACTCTTCCACATATTCATTGTCATAGTGGAATAAAAAGTTCTCACCGCCTGCGGCAGAACCAATCAGGATATCATATTTACCTAATTCCTTTTTATTAGCCATCCAATGTCTCAGCGTAAAATCGGTTATGGGATCAAAAGCAACAATCGGAAAGTCCCCTTGGGTACGGCAGCAAACCGTCGAAACGGTCTCCAAGTAAATTTGGGCTGTTGCTTTTTCGACTTCAGGTATGGATTCGATACGATCTAAGACTTGCTTATCCATATAAAATGGCGTCGCGTTTCCGGAAATAATCAAATCCCCCGCCTGATTTCCAAAGCCTTTCGGTACAACCAGCAGGTCCGCTCCTAAACGACTGGAGCTCGCTTCAATGCTTCGTTCCATGGAATGCACAAAAAAATAGCTTGCAAATAAAATAAAGGCTGTTAAGCCTGCACTTCCCGCCAAAAGTAATGTCCGCGATATTTTTCGCTTTAGATTCCTCCAAGCTATGACCAGCATTCGATTCAACTTTTCCTCACCCCTTAAACACCATCTCTAGGATTACAAAGATAAATATAGAGGAAACTCGACAAAGTAATTTCTGCCAAGCCCCTTACAGGTCTCTTCTATTAATCGTGTAAACGGTGATGGAGATAATCCAGATGACTACAATAGTCCATAGGATATGATAAATAATCTGAACATTGCTTAGCATGATCTCGCCACCATTCCTTGTGTTTAGCCCCTCAAACAGATGCCCAACATTTTATTTTGACATCTGTGTAAATGACTAATGGATAGGCAAGGGGGGACAAAACTGTCCCCTTCTTCCTACTTTACAGTTTTCAAGTATTCGATCATAGAACCCATCTGGTCATCCGTCCATGCCGCTCCAAGAGCTGGCATGGAATTCCGGCCATTCTTCATTACATTTTTGAATTCATCTTCGCCAAGCCTATCAATAACACCTACAAGAGACGGTCCGATACCGCCAGTCAAGTCTGCACCATGACAGGCCAAGCATTGGCCGGCTTGTGCTTTGCCAGCTTCGGCACTAACTCCGGCAGGTGCTGCCATCGTATCCCGCTCATCGAGCGGACCGGCCAATAAAGCATACATGACCGCCCATACACCTAATGCCGTATATACAAAAATGAGTACTTTCGGGATTTTTCCGTGCCCTTGCTTCATCCCGTTAACCACATCTACATGTTCATCTTTATGATGGTTGTTAGCCATGACAGTTCCTCCCCTTACTATTCGTCTTCAAGCATTCTGTATTTAATCCCTTCTACATCCTCAAACTGGCCCATTCTTTTGGCTCCAAAATACATGAGAATGGCAGAAAACGAAAAGGTCGCCATAACCGTGATGAGCAGCAACGAACTCAAACTCATATTTTTTCCTCCTTCTCGCTGAAATTCCTGCGATTTCTTATTGTGCAGGCTTTAAACTCATTAAATAGGAAACGAGATCATTTAAATCTTCATCACTTAAGTAGTCATACTTGGGCATTATCGAGCCCGGAACAATTTATTGAGGGTTTTTCAAGTGAGCCAAGTTCCATTCAGCACTTGTACGCGCCCCTACCCACATCAGATCCGGACCTACCCGGTTGGAACCCCATAAGTGCGGTTCATCATTTTGATAGTCTCCTGGTACAGTAACTGGCCCGATATTCATTGCCAAGTCCGCTTTAACTGGTCGAACGACCTGAGTATGACAAGTGTTACATCCTTCACGAATATAAATCTCGCGGCCGGATGCTTCTGCAGATCCTTCCGCATAAGCTCTTGCTTCTGCATTTTTAGTCGTTTCCATCATTTGATCATCATAGAAAGGAAGGATAATCGTCGCAAACGTCCCCATCATGAATAAGACGACCGCTGCTATAAATATCCCTAGCGCGCTTTTTTCCATATCCACTGCAAATTCCCCCTTTACGCATTAAGCTATTGCTGTTGCCTCGTCAGAGTGGTCAGCCTTAAATGCCTTACCGACCCTAACGGTTTTATAAATGTTGTAAGCAAAGAAAAACTGCGCAAGAATCATTAATGTACCGCCCACGGCACGAACAGCAACAAACGGAGCAGCCATTCTGACGGTCTCAATAAATGGAGTAGCCTCCATCCAAGCAAAGCCTTGCATTACCCCGGCGATCCACATGCTAAAAGCGAAAATCAGGAAGCCTAAAACCGACAAATAATAATGCCAGCTCATCAGTGCTTTGCTGTAAATTTCTCTCCCTGTAATACGAGGAATAGCATAGTAAATCATGATAAATCCAATGAAAGAAAACGCCCCGAAAGGTGCCATATGGGCATGACCCGGAACCCAATGGGTATATTTAACTACTGCACTTACGGACATAAGCGCTTGGAAAGGACCCTGCAAACAAGCCATTAAATAGAAGATCATTGCTGTAATTAAAAACTTCAAACTCACGTTATCCTGTACTTGATGCCATTGACCTTTCATCGTTCCGATTACGTTAGCCAAAACGGTCCATACTGGAATAATCAATAGAATAGAAGGAATAATCCCGGCTTTCATTAACCAAAGAGGAATCGGACTGTTGACTAAGTGATGCGGTCCATTCCAAACATAAAACGTACCGATCGTCCAGAATCCAATCAAAGAAAGCTTATGGCTGTATAACGGCTTTCCTGTCAATTTCGGCAATAAATAATACATCGTACCAATACCCACTGTTGTAAACCAAAGACCCAAAACGTTATGTCCATAGAACCAGTTCATATTAGCCTGGATTGCTCCACCTACTAAAGGCGCAGGAACATTCCCAACGATCCAAACCCCTGGAAGCCAAATCAACGACCCTACGAAATACCAAATACTAACATATAATTGCTTTTCTTTACGATTTTTTATTGTCATATAAACGTTAATCATAACTAGCACAACTACAAACGCAACCGTAAGATCCAGCCATAAAGGCAATTCTGCATACTCTACCCCTGTACTATTACCGCTGGCTAGAGCTAAAACCGCTGCAACAATTCCAATGTTCCATAATACACACGTGATATTACCAAGCTTTTCACTCCAAAGCTTCGTACGAAGCAATTTAGGAACGATATAAAACATACAGCCTACGTTCACCATAGACAGCCATGCCAATAATACCCCGTTGGTATGGATCGGACGAACCCGCCCATATGTCAGCCAACTTGTTCCCCCTAAGAAATTTGGCGACATTTGTTTAATTGCTACGACAAGACCTGCCAACATGGAAATGAGCAGCCAGAATATGGCAGTGTACCAAAAATTTTTAGCTGCACTATGTTCCGCATTACTAAACATCTTATTACCTCCCTAATTTCAGTTAAACCTCTCCACCAGCACCAACCCATTCTCACTCTTAGAATATTTCTTCCTGAAATCATCCCTCCAACCATTAACACTATAGTTAAGGTGTTAATATTAGAATGTGCATTTTTTCACAAACTTTATCTATATTTATCTTATTACAAAATGGGAAACAGTCAATTCGAGAAATGTGAATAAGTTGTGAGGGCAATACTACTAAATTGTGACAGAAGTCACTCTCGTCGTTGAACATCTAGACCATCGTCTACATAAAATATTGATAAAAAGAGCTTCATTGAAGCATTTCAGGGAAGCCAGACCACCTTTAGAGGAAGCTTTTCCCTAGCTTTACATCAACCCTACGGGGTAAATTTGATAAAATAATTTTATCAAATTTGAGGGTTTACCCCTTGATGTAAAGCTAGGAAAATTTATGCGAAATAAGGATGATAAATCGAAGAAGTTTATCCTTTCTTATTTCGTAAAAGTACCGCGGGAAGGAGAATACAATGAATCGCTTGAGGTATAACCCCACATATTTGAAAATTAGAGCGGGAATACAACAAATATCCTTGCCCTTGGGCATTTTTCAACTTATCCGTACCCTTCTTTTGCCAACTTCCTTCGACGTCATATTGCTCATTCTTCTTGTCCTTTTGTATGTAGGAATTGAGTTTGATTGGTTTTAAACTTGTCAAAACAGGCTGGTGAACCCGAAAAAGAGGCTGTCTCAAAAGGTTGGTTTTACCCACCCTTCGAGTCAGCCTCTTCATTCACTATCGTTTATTGACTTCCTTTTTTCACCCAATCCGCGACGGTTACCACACGTTTTGCCTGATGCTTAACGGCTGCCTGAACATCTTCTTTCATCTTTCCATCTTGGTCAACGGAGACGCTGGTTCCATAAGGATTTCCTCCAGCTGCGAAAATGGACTGGTCTGTATATCCAGGAGCAACTACAATCGCTCCCCAATGATACATGGTGGTGTAAAGGGACAAGATCGTTGCTTCTTGACCGCCATTTGCATTCTGTGCGGAAGTCATGGCACTGACCACCTTATTGACGGTTTGCCCTTGGAACCAAATTCCGCCCGTTGTATCTAAAAATTGCTTCATTTGGGCCGCCATATTCCCGAAGCGAGTAGGCGTACTGAAAATAATGGCATCTGCTTCTACGATATCGTCAGGTGTAACTACGGGAATATCCTTTGTGGCTTCAACATGCGCCTTCCAAGCTGGATTCCCTTCAATAACCGATTGTGGAGCAAGCTCCTGCACTTTAAAGATTTTTACTTCTGCTCCTGCTTCCTTTGCCCCTTCAGCAGCCCATTGAGCCATCTGATAGTTAGTTCCTGTTGAACTGTAATAAACAATAGCAAGTTTGACGGACATGGCTTATGCCTCCTTAAATTGTTTGTTATATTTATAAACCCTATAGTTTCCCTATTAGTGGCCTAGTAAACTATGAATAGAAACTCAAGGGAGTGAAACCTTAAATCATGGAAGGTCAAACAGCATAAATTTTGCGTCGCAGCTGCAGCAATTCGAGGGAATCGCGCTTTTTCAAAGCTAGAATTAA
The DNA here is from genome assembly GCF_040813775.1 of Ammoniphilus soli. Taxonomy (NCBI): domain Bacteria; kingdom Bacillati; phylum Bacillota; class Bacilli; order Caryophanales; family Paenibacillaceae; genus Ammoniphilus; species Ammoniphilus soli. The sequence continues at coordinate 206,398 of NZ_JBEGDL010000009.1, read as the reverse complement.
GCTTGCATCCCAACTTTAATACTTTCAGCCACGTTCAGGACTCTTTTGGTTTGGTGAATAACAGCATTCCGAACGTCCTCTTTCATATTGCCATCCTGATCAACACTTACGCTTGTACCGTAAGGATTTCCGCCAGCAGCGAAGATTGATGGATCTGTATAGCCTGGAGGGACAACAATGGCACCCCAATGATGCATCGATGTATATATCGATAGAATCGTTGCTTCTTGGCCTCCATTGACATTTTGAGCGGAAGTCATCGCACTCACAACCTTATTGACGGTACCCCCATTAAACCAGATTCCTCCTGTGGTATCTAAAAACTGCTTCATTTGGGAAGCAATATTGCCGAAACGTGTAGGGGCGCTAAAAATGATGGCATCTGCCCAAACAATATCCTCAGGTGTAATAATAGGAATATTTTTTGTAGCTTCTACATGGGTTTTCCAGGCGGGATTCCCATCAATTACTGATGCCGGAGCAAGCTCAGGAACCTTTAAGAGCCTCACCTCAGCACCGTCTTCCACTCCAGCTTCTGCAGCCCATTGGGCAAGTTGATAGTTCGTACCTGTCGAGCTGTAAAACACAATGGCAAGCTTAGTCTTCGGAATAGCTGGTTTCGATTCTTCTTCCTTCTCAAAACCGAACAGTTTTTTAAAGAAACCCATAATAATAACTCCCCTCTATCACATGCCTTAAGTATGCATAGGAATTTTCTTCCTTAAATAAATCAATCAAGAAGCTTATTTCATCTTAAACTGTGTTCATTAACTATATTATTAACAGGTAACTAACTTTATGTTATTATCATACTTCCCTTAACTTACTATTGTCAAGTTACTTTTAAAAATTATACAAAGATATTCTAATTAGAGGGATATGGTAATCCTAATGAAGAACCTAAGTAAAGAAGGCTTATTTGAGGTCGATTATAAAGGAGGAGAGCATTCCCGATGGAATCGCTTGACCTAAGCTTATACCCTGAAATACATTTGCCCAGGTTTCTTAAGATCCAACAAAATTTTAGCCGAGAACGCTTAGAGGACATCACTGGAGAGATTCAAAAAAATATGGCCCCATACCTGCACAATGTGGCTGGAAAACGAATTGCACTTGGCCTGGGAAGTCGAGGGATCAACCGTATAGCGGAAATAGCCAAATGCGTAATTGACAATTTGAAGCAAGCCGGTGCGATTCCTTTTATTATCCCGGTCATGGGCAGTCATGGAGGGGCAACCCCAGAAGGACAAGCAGATGTCCTGGCGGCATACGGAATCACCCCAGAGACGATGGGAGTTCCTATTGATGCGTCAATGGATGTGGAGGTGATCGGGGAAGTTGAACCCGGCTTGGTCATCGGGCTTGGCAAACAAAGAGGGACAGATCTGGTGCACCGTCAGGGATTTGGACGTTTCCACGATCTCATTCCTAAAATCGGCTGCCTTATTGCCCAAAAAACTAAATTCCTCTTCTCTAATAATGGGGAACCTTCGTTAAGTTGTTAAAAAAGAAAAAGACTTCACCTAGTCTATGGAAAATAGATGAGATGAAGTCTATTTACGCAACAATTATGCTGAAGCCTTTCTTCTCTGGTCAATGTACCGGCCTACTTGAAGAGCCAATTCATCCCAATACCGTTGTAATCGGAGGGCTTCCGCAAGTTCGTTGATTTGTTCTTCATTCAGTTCTTGAACCGTTAGGTAATGACTAATGTGCTTCCACACCTCTAATGGAACGGCAAGTTGAACGAGAATATAAACAAGCTCATTGTCCGAAAGCTCTCTTTTTCCTTCATACCCCCTTAGGAAATTCAAAACCGATGATACGCTCCAGTCACTCCGTTCATAAATCTGCCTAATTAGACAAACTGTATCTTGATGTAAGGGGGCTAAGCCCAGGTCATACCCCCCGCGAATTTGCCAGCCATTTTCTGTTTGAATCACTTGATCCAGCCGGAACGTTTCTACAGACAAGGGAAAATAAGCTACAGCTTCCTTTATCCCTTCCCAGAGCTGCGACGCTCTGCGGATTCGCTTATATAGCAAAGGAAGGTTGGAATAAATGACCTCATCTACCAATGAGGGATCTTTTTTTTGTTCTATGTTCTGCATGGCCTTCTTAATCGTCGTGCTTCCGTCGGAAAAGAAATTCTCTTCAAAAGCCGATGATTTCGCTAAGGAGATACCTAGATCAATGCGATCTAATGCTCGATGGTAATCGGCATAAACTTCCCCCATATTCATGCAGTCATCTGCCACCAAAGGATCCGGAATGCGTCCATCCGGAGCTTCAGTCAAAACAAAATACTTTCCCTGAAAACGAATATATTTTTTCTTGTTCCCGTTCGGCAGAAATCGTTCCACTGCTTCATTTCCTTGCCTAAAAAGCTGTTCTCGCCAGCCATTGGACCATTTTAAAAGTTCAGCGTTCTGCCACACGGAAACGAATTTTTTCCCTTTGCTGGTTTCTATTAAATAACCATCATCTAATGGCTGGGATCGCAATACTCTGAGCTTATAGGTGGCAAGCATTCTTTTCAGTTGCTCCAAGGTGACTTTCAACTTGGGATCACCTCTTTACGGGAATGTACAACAATTGCCCTGCTGCCACTTGATTTCGTGCAGCACCGTTAGCACGCAAAATAGAGTCCACCGTCAATTGATAACGCTCCGCAATCTCTTCAATGGTTTCATTTTTTTGAAGAATGCAGATTCGCAGCTTGGTAAACTGCTCGGACTGGCTGCCCATAAAGTTCGTTAAGTATAGAGCATCGTTATCGGCCTGTTCCTCTGTTGCTGCTTTTGTTTCCTCTGAAGAGCGGGCTTCCGCTTCCTCCATCTTTTTCTGTTCCATTCTAGACTTCATAGAGAATACGGATGACAAAGAAGAGATCGGTTCTTGATCTTTCTTTGTGCCTTTATTCGTAATCGCTACACGAACATCTTCTTCCATTTCCTCAGGCTGGTTGGTATCTTTTAAACCCGGCAACGGAACGACGTTATCCAACTCTTCCTGTTCTGCAGGTTTCTCTATTTCCTCAACTACTTCTTCCTCTTGTACAACTTCGACTCTTGGGCTTTCCTCTGGCTGAGCAGCAGTCTCCCTTTCGGTCTGCTCAACCTCCTCTTCCCGAGAAGCCGCTGTTGGTTTCAGAGTTTCAGATTCCGCCTCTAAGAATGGGAGTTCAGGTTTTACCTCTTCTTTCTCAAAGGCTTTAAAATTCTGTTCGATGGCTTCAAGTCGCTCCGTAAAGGAATTAGAGTTAGAGATCCCTTGAAAGTCCTGTCCTGATTGATCACCTGCGGAATGGACAAATTCAAAAGGAGCATCCCATTGCACTTCTTCGGCTTCCGGTTTATCTTCTTCCTTTTCGGTAAATCCGCTGATCATAAGACTCGCAGCAACTTCCACTTGATAGGGCGTTTTCAGGTCATAATCAAAAGAATTGATATAGGCATACACATCCTCCACATCGTCCACCTTGTTGCGAGGCATCGAAATTTTCACTGGAATGCGATATTCAAAGCGATCCTGTTTAGCTAACGGGGAGAAAGGTCCCCTTTCTGCTGACAACGGCTCAAATTGGACCGATTCCTCATAGGATTCCGGCAAATCATCTGCCGGATCCAGCTTACCTGCCTCTTGATTTCCCTTGTACTCCCCATAGAGAACCAACGCCCCGGTTATCTCTATTTCGTCCCCATTTTCTTCGATAGAGATCTGAGGAACAATTTCCATTTCCTCGATTTCTTCGATGGGCAATTGCTCGTGTGACAGATGAACGAATTCCTTAATGTCGATTTTATATGATCCCAGTCCATGTCTTTCCATGTTCACATATTTCCCCCTTCCCGTATGTCACCTTCTCCTAAAATAATATATTGTCCTTTGACAAGGGATAGAACTAGAGAAAAACAAAAGAAACCCCCTTTCAGCTTTGATTAATGAGCCAAAAAGAGGGTTTCTTTTATCTTTCACTATAAATTTTCTAAAGCCTTACGATTCGCTTCGATTGTAAATTCAATATCTTCATCTGAGTGAACCGCCGAAACAAACATTCCTTCAAATTGGGAAGGCGGCAGAGATACCCCTTCTTCGACCATATTGCGGAAGTATTTTGCAAATCGGTCTAAATCGCTCGTCTTCGCCACATCATAATTCACCACTTGTTGATCAGTAAAGAATAAGCAAACCATGGAGCCTACGCGAGAGATGTAGTGAGGAATGCCTGCTTGTTCACAATTGGCACGTATGCCTGCTTCAAGTCGGGCCGATTTCCGTTCGAGTTCTTCATAGACTCCAGGCTTCCCTAGCTCCTTCAGCGTCGTATAACCTGCTGTCATAGCCAGTGGATTCCCCGAAAGGGTACCCGCCTGATAAATGGGTCCTGCCGGAGCAATTTGTTCCATAATCTCCCGTCTTCCCCCATAAGCCCCTACAGGAAGGCCTCCGCCGATGACCTTGCCAAGAGTGGTCAAGTCAGGCTTAATCCCAAATCTCCCTTGAGCACAATGGTAATCTACACGGAAACCGGTCATGACCTCATCCAGGATAAGAAGCGTGCCATAGCGCTCCGTAATTTCCCGAAGCCCTTCTAAGAAGCCAGGCAGAGGGGGTACAACGCCCATATTCCCAGCTACCGGTTCGACAATTACAGCTGCCAATTCTTCGCCATACTTTTCAAAAGCGAGCTTTACGCTTTCGAGATCATTATATGGCACGGTGATGGTATGTCCAGCTACTTCACTTGGCACACCGGGGCTGTCGGGAAGGGCAAGCGTAGCTACTCCTGATCCAGCTTTAATTAAAAGGCTGTCCGCATGGCCATGATAGCAGCCTTCGAATTTCAAAATCTTGTTTCGTTTGGTATACCCGCGTGCCAAGCGAAGGGCACTCATGGTTGCTTCCGTTCCCGAATTGACCATCCTGACAACTTCGATGGACGGAACGATTTCAGTAACCAGTTTGGCCATCTCCGTCTCAAGCTTTGTCGGGGCGCCAAAACTCGTTCCTTTTTCCGCAATGCTCTTGATGGCTTCCACTACTTCGGGATGGGCGTGACCTAGAATAAGCGGCCCCCAGGAGGCAACATAGTCCACATATTCACTGCCATCTACATCATAAACTTTCGAACCTTTGCCATATTCCATGTAAAGCGGAGACATCCCTACTGACCGGAATGCTCGTACGGGGCTATTTACACCGCCAGGTATGTATTTCTTTGCTTCTTCAAATAAAACCTGAGAACGATCATGCTTCTTCGCCATCATACCACCTCCAAATATACTGAAATGGGGGAGTTCCCTCCCCCACCTTCATTTACTTCTCCTGAAGCCAACGAATGGCCTCCTTTGCTGCATAGGTTAAGATTAAATCGGCTCCAGCCCGTTTAAATCCTGTGAGCAATTCAAGTGTGATCGCTTTTTCATCGATCCACCCATTGGCTGCCGCTGCTTTAATCATGGAATATTCACCACTTACGTTATAAGCCACCACAGGCAAATTAAAGTTATCACGCACCAGTCGAATGATGTCCATGTAGGCCATCGCTGGCTTCACCATCAAGAAATCGGCACCTTCCTGTACATCGGAAGCAGCTTCCCTTAGAGCTTCCCGCATGTTTGCCGGATCCATCTGATAGGTTTTGCGATCGCCAAACTGTGGCGTTGAGTGAGCTGCATCCCTAAACGGACCGTAGAAAGATGAAGCAAACTTCACCGCATAAGACATGATCGGAATATGGGCAAATCCAGCCTCATCTAAACCTGCACGAATCGCAGCGACAAATCCATCCATCATATTCGATGGAGCAATGATATCTGCTCCTGCCTTGGCCTGAGAGACGGCTGTCTTCACCAATAGCTCTAGGCTAAGGTCATTTTCCACGACCCCATCTTGAACTACCCCGCAATGTCCGTGGTCCGTATATTGGCATAAACAAGTATCTGCAATCACAACCAGGCCTGGCGCCCATTCCTTGACTTTTCTAATGGCTTGCTGGGTAATGGCGCAATCGTTGTACGCTTCCGTTCCAACGGCATCTTTATGCTGAGGCACACCGAATAAAATGACAGACTGAATGCCTAAAGAAACTACTTCTTCAATCTCATCTTTTAGTGTATCTAAGCTGAAATGGTATACTCCCTTCATGGAAGGAATTTCTTCTTTCTTCCCTTCCCCTTCAACAACGAAAAGGGGGTAAATGAAATCACTCGCTTGAAGATGATTTTCTCGAATCATATTGCGCATCGCTGCGCTGGAGCGCAAGCGACGATGGCGATCGAATAACATAATTTCTCCTCCTTTAGCTTACCAATTGGGTTAAAGCTTGAACTAAACCTTCAATGGTATACTCTTTAGCGACAATATCGACTTCCAACCCCAAATCAACGGCTGTTTTAGCTGTAATCGGCCCTATGCAGGCAATCTTTACGTTAGCAAGCAGCTTATCCTTTGCTTCCTGTTGAAGCACCTGACAGAAATTCCTCACAGTAGAAGAACTCGTAAACGTCACAATATCTATCTGCTTCGCCTTGAAACCATTGATCACCGCTTCTGCGCCTTCCGTGCTAATTACGGTTTCGTACGCCGTCACATCGGTTACCCGCATCCCTCTCGCAGCCAACTCCTCGGCAAGAAGAGCACGGGCAATGTTCGCGCGGGGAAGCAAGAACGATTCCCCTGGCTTTAAGATCCCCTCTAATGCGGCAAGCAGTCCCTCCGCTTTAAAATCTAGGGCAACCAAATCGGCTTCCCTTCCCCACTCCTTCAACACCTCCGCTGTTCGCGGCCCAACCACCCCTATCTTAGATGGCAATTGGCTATAGGTGAGATCGAACTGCTTCAGCTTTTCTCCAAAAAACTGCACTCCATTTGTACTCGTTAGGAGAATCCAATCAAACTGCCGGATATTTGAAATAGCTTGTTCCAAGGGTTGCGGATCTTTCGGCTGAATAAACTTTATGACCGGAAGCTCTATAACCTTTCCGCCATACTGCTCAATCTTTGCGGAAAGGTCGCTCGCCTGGGCTCGTGATCGAGTAACCAGAACGGTTTTTCCCTGAAGCGGCTTAGGCTGCTCCATCATATATGATTTTCCTTGCGTACCTTATCTAAAATCTCGGATGCTCCCTTTTCTATGAGATGTTTGCCCAGGTTTCGGCCGATTTCAACAGGATCCGTTCCTTTCATCGATTCCTTCAGCACGATGGTTCCATCCGGGTCAGCTACGAGACCAGTCAAGAAACAATGTCCACCCTCCATTATTTGGGCATACGCACCGATAGGAACCTGGCATCCTCCTTCGAGGGTATTTAGGAAGGCTCTCTCTGCCTTGACCGCTTCATCGGTTTCCGGATGATTAAATTTCGCTAATAAATCCCGTAGCTCCTTGTCTGCTTCCCGGCATTCGATTCCAAGAGCCCCTTGTCCCACAGCAGGAAGGCTAATCTCAACAGGCAAATATTGGGTCACTTTCCCCTTCCATTCCATGCGCTCTAATCCAGCTGCAGCGAGAATGATGGCGTCATAATCCTCTTCTTGCAGTTTTCTCATTCTTGTATCGATGTTACCGCGAATCCATTTGATATTCAAATCACCGCGATGAGCTAGCAATTGCGCGCTTCTTCTAAGGCTGCTTGTCCCTACCGTTGCCCCAGAGGCAAGCTCATCCAATGTTTTTCCATCCTTGCTGATCAGAACATCCCGCACATCGACCCTTGCCGGTACGGCACCAATCATAAGCCCTTCAGGCAAAAGGGCAGGCATATCTTTCATGCTGTGTACCGCCATATCGATTTCTTTATCCATTAAGGCCTGTTCGATTTCCTTAACAAACAACCCTTTTCCGCCAACTTTGGAAAGGGTTACGTCAACAATTTGATCTCCTTTGGTTACAATCTTCTTGATTTCAAACTCGAAAGGAAGCCCTAAAGCCTCCAGTTGCCGTATCACCCACTGGGTTTGAGTGAGAGCCAATGCACTTTGTCTTGAGCCGACGATAACTTTTCTCATTAAAAGACCTCCATCTTCTTTCTATGAACTATCTCAACCACTGATGAAACGATGAGAGTGAGCCCGATACGAAATAATTGAGTAATACCATGGCAAATGCGAATACATTTAGCATGGCAAGTTTTTTCCCTTGCCAGTCAAAAGTAATTCTTCGATACAAATACATGCTATAAGCCACGATAACCAGTAAGGACATCAGCACCTTCGGGTCCAGCCATACCCGTTGGCCGACCACATGGGCCCAAATCACACCTAAAATAACCGCTAGGAGCAAAGTCGGTACCCCTATCATGGTGAGTCGGTAGGTATACACGTCCAGCTGACCGAGACTTGGTAATCTTCGAAACAAGGGTGTCCATTTTTTTTGCTTCAGCATCTTATTCTGCACCAAATACATCAAGGACAGAATGAACGAGACGGAAAAAGCGCCATAGCTGAGGAAAGCCAAACTGATATGTATAAATAAAAGCTCGGAAATCAATTGCTCCGACAACGCTGGAGTCGCTGCTGGGTTAGCGAACAGCGTCACCGCCATTACAGCAAATCCAATGATATTTGTGAAGAAAACCAAAAAATCCATTTTAAAAAAATAATTGATTGCTAAGGAAAGACTTACCATAATCCACGAATAAAAAAATAACGTTTCAAAAAGGGTAAGGACAGGAAAATATTCCTTGGTCATCATTTGAGAAATAAAAAAGATAGATTGCAAAATCCATACAATCGCAAGCAACCAGAAGGCTCTTTGGTTGACCTTCCGGTTGCTTTGGAGAAAATCTGAAAAATACATGAGCACGCTGAGGGCATAGATATAAATGGTTACATCATACATCCAGCTTTGAATGGTCAATGGATCATGACTCCCTTCTTTAGGGGCGGATTACTGCCTCGCTGACGTTGAGAGTCGGTAAGCATGCATCTGCTGACTCTGTTTCTTGTCTAAGTTGTTTTATTCGGTTTTGCTTTTCCAATTCTTCTTCCAAAGCAAAGATCTTTATGAAAAGATCCAATGCCTCATCCCCTTTGGATTGTGCCGCCATTTCTTTCATTCGGACTAGCGGGTCATGAAGCATCTGGTTGACAATCGTCTTCGAATATTTTCGAATGATGCGCAGCTCCTTCTCCGTAAGGTCTGGAAGCTTATTTTCAATTTGACGCATAGCCTCGGCTTGGATTTGCAGGGACTTCTCGCGCAAGGCCGTTATGACAGGAACGGTTCCAAGTGTGTTCAGCCATGCATTGAAAGAAGCAATCTCTTCCCCAATCATATAGCCGATTTTCTCCGCTTCCCGCACACGCTCCTGACGATTAGCTTCTACTATGCCTTCCAAATCATCAATATCATATAAAAATACGTTATCCAATTCATTGATAGCCGGATCCAAATCTCTTGGCACAGCGATATCAATCATAAAAAGCGGGCGGTGGTTTCGCTTGCGGGAGATCGCTTGGATATCTTGTTTCGTCACGACATATCCATCTGCTCCAGTAGAGCTGATGACAATATCCGCTTGGGTTAAAGCGGAAGAAAGGTCAGCAAAAGTACAGGCCTCTCCGTTAAACTTATCCGCAAGACCTTGAGCGCGCTCATAGGTCCGGTTAACCACGATCACCTTGTTTACGCCATTTGAGAGAAGATGCTTTCCGGTCAACTCGCCCATCTTCCCTGCTCCTAGGATAACGACTGTCTTCTTATCAAAGTATCCGAAAATCTTTTTCCCTAGCTCCACAGCGGCATAGCTAACAGAGACCGCATTTTTTCCGATATCCGTCTCAGAGTGTGCGCGCTTCGCCAATGTAACAGCTTGCTTGAATAAGGTATTGAAAACCGTTCCGGTTGCCTTCACTTCCTGGCTTTGCAAGAAAGCAGCACGCACTTGCCCCAATATTTGAGTTTCTCCCAACACCATGGAATCCAGGCCGCAAACGACGCGGAACAGGTGGCGGATAGCCTCATCATCTTCTTTAATATATAAATAATCCACGAACTCTTCTTTTTCGATTCCGAACCAATTGGAAAGAAATACTTTCCCGTAATGACGTCCTGTGTGCAGCTGGTCCACAACGGCATAAATCTCCGTACGGTTGCAGGTTCCTACAATTACGCATTCCTGAATGTCCTTGGTTCCCCGTAACGTTTTGATTGCTCTTTCTTTGTCTTCCTCTCTAAAGGCGAACCGTTCACGAATTTCCACAGGTGCTGTTCTATAGTTCAGTCCGATTACTAGGATGTGCATTTCAATCCACCCCCATCTCTCTATAAATTATAAGATATAGTCTAACCTATATCAGGATAACTAGACGTGATAAAAATCACAATGCATCACACGATAGACTAAGATAGTCCTATCCCTTCATGCTGATCATTATAACATGAATTTAATCTACATGGTTTGACAATTTGTGATATCTTTGTGACCTTACCAAGACAAGCCTTTCGTGTCAAGGGATAAGCCCAAAAAATTCTTACACACTTCGTGCCTCCCCACATAAGATAGACTGAAGCCCAATCAAATGAGGAGGTTGAAAGAAATGAAACACCGGCTTCGCTACCTAGCGATCATGGCGCTCATTCTCTCATTGACCGTATTGTCAGCATGCGGAAGCGGATCCTCGCAGCCGCAAAAAATTCGTTTATTTGAAGTGACCCACTCCATCTTTTACGCCCCCCAATATGTCGCCCTGACACAAGGATTTTTTGAAGAAGAAGGGCTGGAAGTAGAACTGACCAATGCCAATGGCGGCGACAAGGCCATGACCGCTTTATTAAGCGGCAATGCCGAAATGATTTTGATGGGAACCGAAGCTACTATTTATGTAAAAAACCAAGGAGCAACCGACCCAGCCATCAACTTTGCCCAATTGACTCAAACCGATGGTTCATTCCTAGTCTCCCGGGAACCCATCGAGAATTTCAGTTGGGATATGCTGAAAGGAAAAACGCTCATTGGCCAGCGCAAGGGCGGTATGCCGCAAATGGTCAGCGAGTATGTTCAGGTGAAGAATGGCATTACTCCGTTTAAGGACGTAGAGATTATTCAAAATATCGACTTTGCTAATCTGGGAAGTGCCTTTGCTTCTGGAACAGGCGATTTCGTTCAGTTATTTGAACCCATCGCTTCTACTCTTGAGCTTGAAGGAAAGGGCCATGTGGTAGCCTCCTTTGGTGCGGATAGCGGAAAGCTGCCCTACACCGTTTATATCACCAGACAAAGCTTTATTAATGAAAACCCCGAGATTGTTCAGAAGTTTACGAATGCCGTCTACAAAGCCCAGCAATGGGTAGCCACACATTCCATTGAAGAAATTGCCGATGCCATTTCCCCTCACTTTGCCGAAATGAACCGCGATACCTTGCTCAAGGTCTTAGACCGCTATAAGTCTCAAGGCTCTTGGGCTACTGACCCCATCCTAGACGAAGAAGAGTACGCTAACCTCGAAGCCGTCATGGAAAACGCCGGTGAGCTCCAACAAAAAGTCAACTACAGCGACATTGTGAATACAGAGTTTGCAAAGAAAGCGATGGAATAAGTGGAAGAAAGGCGGTTTCTGAAGAGACCGCCTGTTTTGCGTTGCGCGGTGCCCTAGATTCCCCGATCTCCCTCATATTTTACGTTCTTCCTGGACAACCTAGACTCAAAACCTCAAAAGAAAACTTGGCTTGCGCCTATATACAAAACACACGGTGGACAGGGGAGAAATGTATGGCCGTTAAATCAAAGCACGGACTGTTCTACCACTGGGGAGTAGACCTGAAGGATGCGACCGAAGAAGAAAAAAAGCTGACCGATACTGAAATTGGCTCCCAAGGAAGGCTTTTGCTCCTCGTCTATACTCTATTTTTATTAGCGGAAGCCTTATCCGGCACCTTTGTGAACGTTTATTTATGGAAGGAAAAAAATGACTACGGCCTGATCGGCTGGTATAACATTTCCTTCTTTATTGGCATGCAAATCACCTTCATGCTCTCTGGCAAGTGGGTCAAAGTGTATAATAAAATGTCTTGCTTGAGGATGGGGATTGCGGTAGCCTCCGCCTTCTATTTAGGTGTGTTATTACTCGGAGAAAAAGCTGTGTCTTACATTTTCCCGTTGGGATTTGTACAAGGCATTGGACATGGCTTTTTTTGGTTCGCCTTCAATATCGTCTTGTTTGAGATTACCAACAAGGAAAATCGTGATAAATTCAATGGCTTAGCTGGCGTATTCGGGTCCTTTGTCGGGATGGTCGCACCGCTGGCAGCAGGTTACTTCATCGCTAAAATGACTGGCATGAAGGGCTATTACACGATCTTTGCCGTTTCCCTAGGCATCTATATCAGTGGAGTTATCCTCAGCTTTTTCTTCAAAAGAAGAAAATCAGGTGGTCAATTTTCGCTGGCAACCACCTATAGTGTGTATAAGAAAAGCCGGACCTGGAAACGAATTCTTAGGGCCATGATCGGGCAAGGGATAAATGAATCGGTATTTAATTTTCTAATCGGGATCCTGGTGTTTGTTGCTACCAGCAACGAGTGGAAAGTCGGGGTTTACACCTTTATCACCTCAGGAGTAGCTTTTGTCTCCTTTTATATCGTCGGCAGGCTCATTAAACCAGTCTGGCGCAGCAAAGCTTTATTCTGGGGAACCCTGCTCATGTCCGCATCCGTTCTCCCTCTTTTTTATGAGGTGAACTACACCACCCTTTTGATCATGGGTATCGGAATCAGCTTGTTTAGTCCTTTATTCTACATTCCTGCTGTGTCTACCATCTTTGACTCCATTGGAAAAAGCCAAGAAACGGCTCAATGGAAAGTGGAATATATCATTATCCGCGAAACCGGGCTAAATATCGGCAGGATCATTTCGCTTGGCATCTTTATCGCCCTTGTAACATGGAGAGAAGACCCTCTTGTTTTGAGCAGCTTATTGCTGGGCGTAAGTTTAGCGCAGTTGATTACTTGGGGGTATATGAGGAAGATAAAAATCTAATATAAAATCATCTCACCCATCCCACCTCCTTGCATACGATACAACAAGGAGGTGGGCGTATGTGGTCCAGTCCTGTTATTCGCTTTGACCACGTGACCAAAACTTTTATTACGCGGGACGGGGAAACTCATGCGGTTGAGGATATTGATTTTACTGTAGGCAATGGGGAGTTTTTGAGCATCTTGGGTCCCAGCGGCTGCGGGAAAAGTACGCTGCTTTCCATGCTCTCCGGCTTATTTCCTCCTTCAAAAGGCAAGATCTTCATTAAAGAAGAAGAGGTTAAGGGGCCTTCCAAAGAAATTGGATATATGCTGCAGCAGGATTACTTGCTCGGCTGGCGGACGATAAAGCAAAACATTTTGCTTGGCCTCGAAATCCAAGGTGCCCTGAATGAAGAAAATGAGAAACGGGCACTCAAGCTCCTCGCAGAAATGGGGCTTATCTCGTTTAAAGATCACCTGCCTAATCAGCTGTCCGGAGGGATGAGGCAACGGGTTGCCCTGGTGCGGACACTCGCTACGAATCCCGGCATTCTCCTATTGGATGAACCGTTCTCTGCTCTAGACTTTCAAGCCAAGTTGAAGCTGGAAGACTTGGTCATTGATACATTGCGCAGAAAGAAAAAAACAGCCATTCTGGTAACTCATGACATCTCTGAAGCCATTGCTATGTCTGACCGGATTGTCATCCTCGCTTCACGTCCAGGAAGGATCAAAAAAATCATTGATATTCCTGATAGTCTAAGGATCCCACTGCCCTTCGAAGCCAGAGAAAAACCAGAGTTCCAAAACTACTTCCAGATGGTATGGAAGGAGTTGAATACGAAATGAAAACGAATTGGCTTGATGAATGGTTAAGACGTGGAGAAAAATCACCGGAACATGGAAATTTTCTAAAGAAAGAAAGATTCTATACGTTTATCGTTGGCATGACCCAGCTGGCCATCTTATTCCTATTTGTGGCTCTTTGGGAAATTTCATCTCGGTATGGATGGATTGACCCTCTGTTATTCAGCAGCCCGTCAAGGATTTGGAATACCTTTTGGGATATGCTTATAAGAGGGGAGCTACATCATCACACCTTAGCGACTGTATGGGAAACGGTTGTGGGATTTATTGCGGGTACGGTAATTGGAACCGTAATTGCCATTGCGATCTGGTGGTCCAAATTTCTATCCCGAGTCCTCGATCCCTATCTCGTTGTCTTAAATGGGATGCCGAAGGTAGCTCTGGGTCCTCTTTTCATTGTAGCCTTTGGGGGAGGATTTACTGCGATCGTAGCTATGGCCGTGGCAATCTCTGTCATTGTTACGACCATAGTTGTCTACGGCAGCTTCCGAGAGGTGGATGCCAACTATGTGAAACTGGTTCAAACTTTTGGAGCGAAAAAAGCCCAAATCTTCTCCAAGATCATCCTTCCTGCATCCTTTCCTGCTATTATTTCAACCCTAAAAGTCAACGTAGGTTTGGCGTGGGTTGGGGTTATTGTCGGTGAGTTTCTCGTTTCCAAGCTCGGGCTCGGTTATTTGATCATCTACGGTTTCCAAGTTTTCAATCTGACGCTTGTCTTTGTCAGCTTGTTCATCATTGCGATCTGCGCGACGATCATGTACCACTTGGTCCAATTTACGGAGAAGCTGCTGCTCAGGAATCGGGATTAGTATTTTAATTTCGAGGTCTGAGAATAACGGGAATTTTTAAGACTAATCAACTGTTTAGACTCAAAACGTAAAAATAAGCGGACTTTTTCCGGATAAACCTCCCAAAACATGATTTTTTCAGTGTTTTAGAGGAATAGCCGGACTCCGCTTATTTTCATTTATAGTTCCTTATTTTAAAATACTTTCTCCTGTTATCTGAAATCCGCCTTCTACAATATCTCCACTACACCCTAAACCGCTTCACGATCTGGGCCAATTTCTCCGATTGCTCGGACAGGCTATTCGCTTCGTTTGCCAGCTGCTGAACCCCGCTTGATTGCTGGTCCATGGAGGCTGCTGCAGATACCATGGAGTCGGTAAACTGTTCTGCGATGGTGGTTACGCCATCCATGATGTCTTGGACTTCACGGCTGTCTTGGAGCAATAAATGCGAGTGCTCCTTATTGCTTAAGACTTGGTCTCTCATCCTCTTAATCGTATCGTTTAATTGGTTGATTGATAGACCTGCCTGGTGGACGATTTGTACGCCTTCGGAGATGGCGGTTACTCCCTCCGTTACATTTTTCACGGCCTCTAGGGCATCCTTGCGATTTTTAGAGAGATGCATCATGATGTCTTCCGCGAAACGGGAGGTTTCCTCTGCTAGTTTGCGCACTTCGCTCGCTACGACAGCAAATCCTCTTCCGCTTTCCCCCGCTCGTGCAGCTTCAATGGAAGCATTAAGCGCAAGCATATTGGTTTGTCGTGCGATATGGGTAATAGCAGATATCTTTTGCCCAATCTGATCGGATTCGTCAGCTACTTGCTGGATCATGCCTGAGGATTTTTCAACGATATTCTCAATGGCAGTCATCTGCTCGCCGGACTGTGTGACCGCTTGCATCCCAGTAGAAGCGATTTCAAAAGCATTGTCACTCCACTTTACGGTTTCCTCTATGCCCCTAAGCATTTCTGAAGAAGCCGAAACCATCTCCTGGATCATTGCATGAGAGTTCTGTAATCCGGACAACTGCTGCTCCGTACCCTCGCGAAACGATTGCATCACCCGAGTCAGTTCTTCAAAGGCTTGAGCCTGGGAGCTAGCTTCTTCAGCTTGTGATTTGCTGATCTTCTGCGTTGTATGGGCGGCCGCTGCTAATTCCTCCACAATACTCTTCATTCCTAGTACAACCTTATTTAGCTCGAATCCCATTTGACTCAGTTCATCACGGCCTTCCTGTTTCGTAAGCTTCGTCAGATTCCCAGCGGAGATGCTTCGCGTCAAAGAAAACCATTCATGCAGGCGCATTTGGAGTTTTCTTTGCAAATACCAGGAGCCGCTTAAACCCACCAATAATCCGATCGCAGCGATGAAACTCGTTTCTATGGCAGGCAATCCGAGTGTATAGCCAACCAAGGCAGTAACTAGGCTAGGTGTGATGCCTAATCCAAATATGAATGGTTTAAGGATCGGTTTTAAGGCGATGCGACCCATCCGTAAATTAAAATGCTTGTCTCCTTCCCTGATCACCGGAACGGCAGTATCAATAAGGACCTCCCCCGTGTCGCGGTGATATAATTGGGCGAGAGGACTGCTTGTTCTGGCTGCCTTGACTCCAACTGCATCATTAAACAATCCGCCTTCTCTCATGCGATTGGTATGCACCCATGCTTTTCCCGTCTGATCCACCAATACATAATACTCATCTTGCTTCAATTCCTCATCCAGAAGCTGGCGGATTTGCGGAGCTGCCTCTTCTATAGAGGTCATATTCCTTACAAGCGGCTGGATTTTCGCTGCAGTTTGTGTCACCTTATCTAAAGCTCTTCTTGCTTGCCGAGACTTCATTCCTGTGTCACTCACTTCTATTACCTCTTTTCTACGTAGGAATAGATATTGAATGATACTTTATTCCCTCTCATCCGCCTTTTTTCCTGCTTCTTCGACTAAATTGCTGCGCGAAAATTAAGAATAAGTATTGTTTCATTTTTCTTTGCTTCCAATTGCTGTATAATGATATCGATTTGATGATTTATCGGAGGAACTTATCGTGAAAAAATCCGTCCTTGCTGACCTTAGCCTGCTGGTGGTTGCTTTCGTTTGGGGAACAACCTTTGTTATTGTTCAAAATGCGATTTCAACGCTGCCCCCCCATGCCTTTAATGCGATCCGCTTCTTTTTGGCTTCCGGGCTATTATTTGTGTTGCTCCTGTTGTTTTTTCGAGAGCAGCTGCAGGCCTTATCCAAAAGGATGCTCGCAAGCGGAATCATTATAGGGGTTTGGCTGTTTGGCGGATATGCTTTTCAAACCGTCGGCCTGCTTTATACCACATCCTCTAAGGCCGGCTTCATTACGGGACTGTCCATTGTCTTAGTGCCGCTTTTTTCCCTTTTGCTGTTAAAGCAGCGTCCGAAGTGGCCTGCGGTGACGGGAGTGCTTGTCGCTACGGTCGGCCTTTACCTTCTTACTCTCAGTGATTCGCTGAGCTTAAACAAAGGGGACGTCCTTGTTTTTTTCTGTGCCATATGTTTTGCCTTGCAGATTATTTTTACTGGAAAATACGCTCCATCCTATCCTGCCATGGCCCTGGCACTGATTCAGATTTTTACGGTATCGGTTTTGAGTGCCGGAGCTTCATTATTATTTGAAAATGGGCAAACATTTTTAAATGCGGAAGTCCTATTCCAAAATCATGTTCTTTGGGCCCTTTTCATTACGGCAGGTCCAGCTACCGCCCTTGCCTTCTTGGCACAGACCATATGCCAGCGGTTTACAACGCCCACGCGCGTGGCTTTAATCTTTGCCATGGAGCCTGTGTTCGCGGCCTTAGCGGCGTTCATTTGGACCGAAGAGGTGTTAGGCATAAAAGCCTTAAGCGGATGCTTGCTGATCTTTATTGGCATGATTCTTTCCGAGCTTCAACCCGAGCAATTGCTTGGTGCTTTTAGAAAGAAAAAATCTGTCCCACAATAATACAAGGAGTGATAGCATGTATAAATTACTGACGATTGATGTGGATGATACCCTTCTCAATGATGATTGGAAGGTAACGGAAGCGACGAAAAACGCCCTGGCCCAAGCAATGGATCAGGGTGTGACCGTCACCTTAGCCACAGGAAGAATGTATGCTTCTGCGAAGCAAATTGCAGCCCAGACGAATTTGAACGTTCCCCTCATCACCTATCAAGGTTCGCTCATCAAGAACCTAGTCGACGAAAAGGTGCTCTATGAAAGATCCGTTCCTCCTGCCATTGCTCAATTCCTTTTTGAGTACGCGGACAAGCATAAGCTGCATTTACAAGGATACTACAATGATAAGCTCGTCAGCTTAGAGGATAATGAAAAAATCAAAAAATATTCTCACATGGCTAAAGTACCCTACTCCATTGAATCCGTGGAGCAGCTATTGTCCAAGCCACTGACCAAACTTTTATTTTATGAAGAGCCGGAGGTATTGGTTTATCACGAGGAGCAGCTGAAAGGCTTAATTGGTCAAGAGGTTCATATCACGAGATCCAAGCCCTACTTCCTAGAAGTCCTGCATAAAGAAGGCACAAAAGGAGATGCCGTCCGTTTTCTCGCCCAACATTTCGGATGTGATCTATCGGAGGTCATCGCCATTGGGGACAGCTGGAATGACCATGAAATGCTGGAGGTAGCCGGACTTGGGGTAGCCATGGGAAATGCCGTCGATTCCCTCAAGCAAATTGCTGACTTTGTTACGAAGACGAATAATGAAGACGGTGTTAAGCACGTCATTGATAAGTTTATATTACAGACATAAGCAACCAAAAAATGGTCTCAGACAAACCGCTTTCGCGGTCTAGCTGAGACCATTCTTTATCCTTCCGCAGGGACTTCCGCATTAATCCGATTCCATATTTCCTTCCAAGCCTCGTCTTTCCCTTGGCCTGTTTCGGATGAAAACAGAATAATGGTATCGCCTTTTTCAACGTCTAAGGTTTCTTTAACGACTTTTATATGTTTTTGCCATTGTCCCTTCGATATCTTATCGGCCTTCGTGGCTACGATGATGACAGGTATATCATAATGCTTCAGAAAGGTATACATGTCTTGATCATCGCGCGTTGGCGGGTGCCTCAGGTCCACGAGCTGAACAACTGCCTTCAGCTCCTGACGCCCGATAAAATATTCTTCAATCATCTTTCCCCATTTTTCTTTTTCCGTTTTGGAAACCTTGGCAAAACCGTACCCTGGTACATCCACGAAATAAAACTCGCCATTGATCTTAAAAAAATTCAAGGTTTGGGTTTTTCCCGGCTTAGAAGAGGTTCGGGCTAAATTCTTCCGGTTTAGCATTTTGTTGATGAACGAAGATTTGCCCACATTAGAACGCCCGGCCAGAGCAATCTCTGGCTGGGCCTCTTGCGGGTATTGCTTAGGTCCAACAGCGCTAATAATAAAATCTGCGCTTGTTACTTTCATACGGGAACCCTCTTTTTCACTAAAGCTCGCTCAAGCACCTGATCCAGGTGTTCTACTGGAATAAAGGTGAGATCCTGGCGAACGGTTTCTGGAATATCATCAATATCCTTTTCATTATCCTTTGGCATGATGATGGTCTTCAATCCAGCCCGGTGGGCTGCAAGAGATTTCTCTTTTAGTCCTCCGATCGGAAGCACCCTGCCTCGCAAAGTAATCTCTCCTGTCATCCCCACTTCCCTCGATACGGGGATTCCTGTCAGAGCCGAGATCAAGGCCGTTGCCATTGTAATCCCTGCCGAAGGTCCGTCCTTCGGTATAGCTCCTTCCGGAACATGGATATGAATATCATTTTTCTCGTGGAACTCAGGATCGATATTCCACTCGGTGGCCCGTGAACGAATATAGCTAAAGGCAGCTTGGGCGGATTCCTTCATGACATCCCCAAGCTTTCCGGTCAAGGTCAGCTTGCCTTTTCCAGGAAGAACAGCCACTTCAATCGTTAGCGTATCTCCTCCCGTCTCCGTCCACGCAAGTCCAGTACATGCCCCAACCTGATCTTCTGTTTCCGCCAAGCCATAGCGGTACTTCGGCTTTCCGATCAGTTCCTCCATCGTTTCGACCGTCATTTCCACCTTTTCCTTGTCGCCAGCGACAATCAGCTTCGCAGCTTTGCGGCAAATGGTTTCCATCATACGGTTGAGGTTACGAACCCCAGCTTCGCGCGTATACATCCGAACAACCTTCAACAGCGCTTCTTCGCTGACGATGAGCTGCTCTTCACTAAGACCATGCTCTTCCCGTTGCTTCGGCAACAAGTATTGCTCACAAATCTTGAGCTTCTCAATTTCCGTATATCCTGGGATATAGAGCATTTCCATCCGATCCAGCAAAGGGCGAGGGATCGTATGCACGGCATTGGCCGTTGTAATAAACATGACAGAAGAAAGATTATAAGGCTCTTCAATATAATGGTCGCTGAATGTATCATTTTGATTCGGATCGAGAACTTCTAATAAAGCAGCCGCAGGATCTCCGCGGAAATCATTGGCCATTTTATCGATTTCATCCAGCAGGAAAACCGGATTCACCGTACCGGCTGTTTTCATGCCCTGAATGATACGTCCTGGCATAGCCCCTACATACGTTCTTCTATGTCCTCTAATTTCAGCTTCATCTCGAACCCCGCCTAAGGAAATCCGGACGAATTCACGCCCTAAAGCGCGTGCTACAGATCTAGCCAGAGAGGTTTTCCCCACCCCGGGAGGCCCGACAAGACAGAGAATAGGACCCTTCAGGCGGTCAACTAGCTTTTGTACCGCTAAGTATTCCAGCACCCTTTCCTTTGCCTTCTCTAAACCATAATGATCCTCATCCAACACTTTTTCCGCATGTTTGATGTCCAGATTGTCCTCAGTTTTCCTATCCCAAGGAAGAGAGAGCAACCAATCGATATACGTCCGAATGACATTTCCCTCGGCTGAAGTAGGAGGGGTTTTTTCCAAACGCTCGATTTCCTTCTCTATCTTTTCCTTTACCCGTTCTGGAGCAGCCGATTCCTTCAGTTGCTTGCGAAGCTCATCAACCTCACCTGCACGGCCTTCCTTATCGCCAAGCTCTTTTTGGATCGCCTTCATTTGCTCGCGGAGGTAATACTCCTTCTGGGTCTTCTCCATTTGCTTCTTAACGCGTTGGCCGATTTTCCGTTCCAGTTCCAAAACTTCCCGCTCATTGTTCAGAAGATCAAGAAGTCTTTCCAAACGCTCTTTGACGTTCACCATTTCCAAGATTTCTTGCTTATCCTTCATTTTCAGGACTAAATGGGATGTGATCACGTCAGCTAAACGTCCAGGCTCATCAATATCGGAGACAGAAGCCAGCGTTTCCGGTGTAACCTTTTTAGAAAGCTTGATGTACTGTTCAAACGCTTTGAGCACAGATCTCATCAGGGCTTCCACTTCCGTTAAATCATCAACGATTTCATCAAGAATCGTAATATGTACTTCAAAGAACTCGTCTTCCTTGACAAACTGATTCACCTGAGCTCGCTTGAGTCCTTCGACCAGTACGCGGATAGTGCCGTTGGGAAGCTTAAGCATCTGTTTAATGCGGGCTAATGTACCAACTTTGTAAATCTGCTCCTTTGTCGGTTCTTCCAAATGGACTTCCTCTTGCGTTGCAAGAAGGATCAAATTATCTTCTACCATTGCCTTTTCAAGTGCCTTTACGGACTTTTCCCGGCCTACATCTAGGTGAAGAACCATACTTGGGAAAACCAGCAAACCTCTGAGAGGAAGCAAAGGTATCTCTCTTTCCCTATCTGTTGTTCCCATCTTGACACCTCCATGGCTCTACTATGGACATAATTGTAACGTAACTGCCTTCAGTTGTCTAATTCTTCCGCCGACTTTAAATAGAAATCGAGGATGCGGAAAGGACCTCCCCTGGAGCTGGAACAATTACCGATTCGGTGTCGGTCTCTTCCTTGATAATCGCATGGCGGAACACTTCCTCGACTCGGTCCACTGGAATAACGCGAATATCTTCCATGGTTTCAAAAATAGCTTGCCAATTATCCCTAGGGATAATCACTTGTTTGCATCCTGCTTGCTTCGCTGCTTCCACCTTAGCTACCACGCCGCCAATGGGCTTAACTCTTCCATGTATACTAACTTCCCCGGTCATTGCCGTATAGTTATCAATAGGAAGATCGCGGATCGCTGAATAGATGGCTGTAGCCATCGTCACGCCTGCAGATGGTCCATCAATCGGCGTCCCTCCAGGGAAGTTAATATGCAAATCGAAATCCTCTGTTCTCAACCCTTGGTTCTTGAGTACCGTCAGCACATTATCTACGGATCCTTTCGCCATGGATTTGCGGCGGATGGTTCTTTGGCGACTTCCCATTTCTTCTTCTTCTACGACACCTGTAATGGTGACCTTCCCGTGACCTGGATTCTCAGCTTTGCTTGCCGTCACTTCAATTTCCAGCATCATTCCCATATTGGGACCAAACACCGCTAATCCATTTACTAGGCCTACCTGAGGCTTATCATGCACCTTTCTTTCTGCTCGCGGAGACTTTTGGCTGCTATGAACCACCCATTCTACATCTGCACGGGTAATCGTCTTGCGATCTTCCGTAATCGCAAGACCCGCTGCGATTTGAACGGTATTAACTGCCTCCCTGCCGTTGGTCGCATATCTGGCAATCACATCAATGGCTCCTGGCTCTGCTTCGAAATTAATCTTCTTTACCGCATTTTCTGCGATCTTTTCGATCTCGCTGTACAAGAGTGGGCGGAAGAAAATCTCCAGACAGCGAGACCGAATGGCTGGCGGAATTTCATCTGGCGTTCTTGTCGTAGCGCCAACTAAACGAAAATCTGCAGGAAGACCGTTTTGGAAAATATCATGAATATGGCTAGGAATGGATGGGTTTTCCTCACTGTAATAAGCACTTTCCAAAAACACTTTGCGATCTTCCAGTACCTTTAGAAGTTTGTTCATTTGAATAGGATGTAATTCACCGATCTCATCAATAAATAACATTCCCCCATGGGCTTTAGTTACAGCACCGGGCTTAGGCTGGGGAATTCCTGCTTGGCCCATTGCACCCGCTCCTTGATAGATCGGGTCATGCACCGAACCGATGAGCGGATCTGCAATTCCTCTTTCATCAAATCTTGCGGTTGTTGCATCCAATTCAATAAATTTTGAATTCGCATTAAATGGCGATTGAGAGCTTTTCTTTGCCTCTTCCAGTACCACTCTAGCTGCTGCGGTCTTACCCACCCCTGGTGGCCCATATATAATCACGTGTTGCGGATTGGGACCACATAAGGCTGCTTTCAACGTCTTAATCCCATCCTGCTGACCGATAATGTCACTTAAGTGAGCTGGTCTTGTCTTTTCTGCTATAGGCTCTGTCAAGGAAATGGCTCTCAGTTTTCGCAAGGACTCCATTTCCTTGCGCGATTCGCGATCCACGGCCGTTTTACTTGTACGTTGGTTGCGCAGCAAGTTCCAAAAATAGATACCAATAACAACGGCAAAAAACACCTGTACTACCATAAGCAACATCGACCAATTCATACGATCCCTCCCGTAAGTCAATATATGGTCTATTATTGCCTTTGGAAGAAAAAAATAGTCCTATGGGGCAGTCACAGCTTGAATCATGAGACGAAAAAAGGCATAAGGGACAATTCCCTTATGCCTTTTACCTATTTTGTTATGCACTTTCCTTCGGTTTTTCAATTAAGCCCTGCTCCGAATACATGTTAGGCTCAGACTTGTCACGAACAGTTTCTTCTGTAATGACACACTTAACAATATCATCACGGGAAGGAAGGTCATACATGACATTTAGCATGATCCCTTCAATAATCGAACGAAGTCCGCGAGCACCGGTATTTCGCTTAATCGCTTCTTTGGAAATTTGCTTGAGGGCTCCTTCTGTAAACTCGAGTTCCACCCCATCCATTTCCAGCAGCTTTTGGTACTGCTTGACAAGCGCATTCTTCGGTTCAGTCAGGATTTGAATGAGTGCCGCTTCATCTAAAGGTTCAAGAGAAGACATAACCGGCAGACGGCCTACAAATTCAGGAATCAATCCGAACTTGAGCAAATCCTCTGGAAGAGCCATCTTCAAGTATTCTCCTGGCTTCAGATCACGCTTCCCGTCAATTCCTTCCGCACCAAAACCGATGACTTTCTTACCGACGCGGCGCTTGATGATCTGTTCGATGCCGTCAAAAGCTCCTCCGCAGATAAACAGGATGTTCGATGTATCGATTTGAATGAACTCCTGATGCGGATGCTTACGTCCCCCTTGTGGCGGAACGCTTGCTACAGTTCCCTCAAGGATCTTCAATAAAGCCTGTTGAACCCCTTCACCCGATACGTCCCTCGTAATCGAAGGATTCTCGGATTTGCGAGCTACCTTATCGATTTCATCAATATAAATGATTCCGCGCTCAGCTTTTTCTACATCATAATCTGCCGCTTGAATGAGCTTAAGGAGAATATTCTCTACATCCTCACCTACATACCCTGCTTCGGTTAATGAAGTGGCATCCGCAATCGCGAACGGCACATTCAAGATCCGAGCGAGCGTCTGAGCAATAAGAGTTTTCCCGCTACCTGTAGGACCCAGCATGAGAATATTGCTCTTCGATAGCTCAACATCATCAATTTTAGCTCCGGTGTTAATCCGCTTATAGTGGTTATACACAGCAACAGCCATTGTCTTTTTTGCCTCGTCTTGACCAATGACGTAATCGTCAAGGAATTTCTTAATCTCATTTGGCTTCGGAATTTCTTTAAGGTCAATTTCCTCTTCTGTCCCGAGCTCCTCTTCAACGATTTCCGTACATAGCTCAATACACTCATCGCAAATATATACGCCCGGACCTGCAACCAGCTTTCGCACTTGATCCTGGGACTTCCCGCAAAACGAGCACTTCAGTTGACCTTTTTCATCGTTAAATTTAAACATGAAATCACCCCTTAGGCTTGGTCTTTACGGGTGATCACTTCGTCGATGATTCCATACTCTTTCGCTTCCAGTGCACCCATAAAGTTATCTCGATCGGTATCTCGCTCCACTTTTTCCAATGGCTGACCAGTTTTCTCAGCTAAAATCTCATTTAGCTGCTTCTTTGTCTTTAAGATCCATTCGGCGTGGATTTTGATATCACTTGCTTGGCCCCTTACACCGCCTAATGGCTGATGAATCATGATTTCACTATTAGGAAGGGAATAACGCTTACCCTTTTCGCCTGCTGCAAGAAGAAAGGCCCCCATGCTTGCCGCTAGTCCTATGCAAATCGTTGACACATTAGGCTTTATGAATTGCATGGTATCATAGATCGCCATGCCGGCAGTTACAGAACCGCCTGGTGAGTTTATGTATAAGTGGATATCTTTATCTGGATCTTCGGCTGCAAGAAACAGTAACTGAGCGACAACGGCATTGGCCACATCATCATCAATCTCGCTTCCCAAGAAGATGATTCGATCCTTCAGCAATCGGGAATAGATATCGTAAGCTCGCTCTCCCCGGTTCGTCGTCTCAATAACCATAGGTATAAAAGGCATAAGGATATTCCCCCTTCCCTTTTCTTTCTATTATACCATTTTTGGAAAAACAAGGCACGAGAATCTTCGTGCCTTGTTTGTTATCCAAAAGACTAAGCTGTCTGCTTATTCATTTCCACGAGCAAATCGATTGTCTTGCGAATGCGAATATCGTTCTTGATGCCTTCCAATTGGTCTCTACCAGCGAAGAATTGACGGATTTCTTCAACAGGACGCTTATACATATCAGCCAGGCTGTTGATTTCTTCTTCTACTTCTTCATCTGTTACTTCCACATTTTCCGCTTTGGAGATCGCTTCAAGAGTAAGGGAATTGCGAACACGCTTCGAAGCCTCTTCCTTCATCTGCTCTCTAAGCTTCTCTTCATCCAAACCAGAGAACTGATAATACAAGTCAAGGTTGATGCCTTGATAGCTCAAGCGTTGCTCAAAATCTCTCATCATGTGGTCGACTTCAGACTCAATCATGATTTCTGGGATTTCGATGGTTGCATTTTCTGCTACCTTCTCAATTACAGCTTGGCGCTCGTGGTTTTCTTTATCTTCTTCTGCTTTCTTTTCCAGTTTATTCTTGATGTCTGCTTTCAATTCGTCCAAAGTTTCAAACTCGCTGACATCTTTAGCAAACTCATCATCAAGAGCAGGAAGAGATTTGCGTTTCACTTCATTCACCTTTACCTTGAAGGTAGCTTCTTTTCCAGCAAGGTCAGCAGAATGATAGTCTTCTGGGAAAGTTACAACAACATCTTTTTCTTCATCTTTTTTCATGCCGATAATCTGGTCTTCGAAGCCAGGAATAAAGCTGTTGGAACCAATTTCAAGGTTGTAGTTCTCGCCTTTTCCGCCTTCGAAAGCAACGCCATCTACAAATCCTTCAAAATCGATAATTGCATAGTCTCCGCTTACGACTTCTCCGTCTTCGACCACATTCAACTCCGCACTTCTTTCTTGCATTTTCGTTAATTCTGCATCAATTTCTTCGTCCGTTACAGGGAACTCTTTCGCTTCGATCGCAATTCCCTTGTAATCGCCAAGCTGAACTTCAGGCTTTACAGTTACTGTAGCCTTAATGATCCAGTTTTGATCTTTTCCCAATTGGTCTACATCGACTTCTGGACGATCAACAGGGCTAATTCCTGTCTCAAGTACAGCTTGTCCGTAAACGGTAGGGAAAAGGATTTCAAGAGCATCTTGGTATAAGGATTCAACACCAAAACGGGATTCGAAAATCTTGCGAGGGACTTTCCCCTTACGGAATCCTGGCAGGTTAACCTGCTTTACCACTTTCTTAAAAGCTTGATCTACTGCTTCATCTACTTGTGCTTGCTCTACCTCGATGGTTAAAACACCTTGGTTATTTTCAAGTTTTTCCCAATTAGCTTTCATTTTATGCTTTCTCCTCCTGATTTTTGGTACGGATCCTCGCTCATGGATAGATCTTATGTACTTCCAAAATAATTTCCTAAAGAATTATTTGTTGGACCGCAATCATTATGATTATAACCACTACATTATATATCATAAACTTACAGCAGTTCAACCGCTCATTTACTGCCTGCCTGGAGGTAAATAATGTAATACGCTATCCTTTCCGCTTTCTAATTTCAAGACGTCTTTCAATATTTTATAATTTTTGGAGAGGGTAGCGACAGATAAGTGATACAAATTTGCTATTTCCTGCTTTTTCGCAGGCTGGGCCAACAGAACCTTGGTAGCAAAGTGTAAGGAGGCGGACCATGCTTCTTCCTTTCGTGTAACCGGGGTTTCCGGGTAACAGGCATATAAAAACGCACCCCATAAATGAAAGGCAAAAGAAATGAAGCTCGGATCCTTGTACCCCATCTTCTCGGCCAATAAAAGCACGATCTTATGGTCACCGCTGACAAAGAAGTCTTCATCAGGCAACAGCTCCAAGTCCACCGTCCATGTTTTTCCGAACTTGCATATGTCTACTTTATCAGACCATCCTAATTCCTTCAGGGCATATAAACCAAATGTCTTAATAGCCGAGTCTGTTTCCGTTTGAGAGATCAGCTGATGGATAGCTTCTGAAGCTTCAGGCTGATACGTATACTTCAGCTGTTGGATCGCTTGCCATTGCTTTTCTGCCTCACCTGTTCGAAGGTGACCAAGAAGAAGGGCCAAGTAGCCGGGATCAGCCTGCAGCTTTTCATGGACGACTTTTCTCAATAGGGGATTAGACCGACCATCCTGATCGTATTCCGATTGACTGAGAAGTTGACATGAGTGCAAAATCTCGGCAAATTCTGTCCTAATTGGGTCTGGCAGCTCCGGATCATCCAAGATAGGCAGAAGGAATTCGCACACCTGATCATACTTCTCCTGCTGAATTAAAGTGATGAGATACAGATGCATCACTTCATGCATCTCACCTGTTCGGGAGTGCAGCATCTTTTCAGCTAGTTGCTGGGATTCCCCAAACATGCCTAGCTCAAAGTAGGTCACCATCAGCCCAAACGTTACGGATGGATCATCCTTCTCCAGCTGTACAGCTTGCTCCAGATGCTCCCGGGCTTTCTGCAAGTTGCCCTGGTCCCTCGCTTCCATCGCTAATTCCAGATGCCTTTCAAAAAGACGGGGAAACAGGACGATGCTTCCCTGTTTCTTGTTGGTCATAGCATCTCCTCTTCGTGGAGCTTCCTAAGCTCCTCATTGTGTATTTCCGATCATTATAACAAAAAGTTGAGATAAAACAAAAAAGAAAAGGCCAATAATATCCGGCCTCTCCAGTAAATTTTTTTATGATTCCAAAATGAGTTCCTTCATATCAGCTAACATTTTTTTCATCGCGTTGCCCCGATGGCTGATCTGGCTTTTTTCCTCTTTCGTTAACTCCGCCATTGTCTTGCCTTGATCGGGAAGAACAAACAGCGGATCATACCCAAAGCCACCTGTACCCTTTGGGTTCGAGCCGATTTCTCCTTCACAAGACCCTTCCCATGTTAAGACAGGTCGATGCGGAACAGCTAAAGCCAGCACACATCGAAAGCGGGCTTTCCGATTACCTGTAGGGATATCTTCCAGCATTTTTAAAAGCTTGTCATTATTCTCTTTATCCGTCGCATTAGGGCCGGCAAATCTAGCGGAATAAACACCAGGCTGCCCTCCCATCGCGTCAACCTCAAGTCCGGAATCATCTGCTAAGGCCGGGATTTGCAGAAAATCACAGATCGTTTGGGCCTTTTTTATGGCATTTCCCTCAAAGGTTTCTCGATCTTCCTCCACCTCTGGACAATCTGGGTATTGGTCCAATCCAACCACTTCAACATTATAGTCTGCAAGCATCTTTTTCAATTCCTGAACTTTTCCTTGATTGCGCGTAGCCAGTATTAATCTGCGCACGCTTACTCCTCCGTCCCAATATAAGCCGCAATTTCCCCCAAAGCCTCTTTTTGATATCGGATTAAATCATCCACGCCTTTTTTTCCAAGCTCCAGCAAACCTTGCAGCTGCTCATAAGAGAAAGGATTTTCTTCTCCTGTTCCCTGAACCTCTACAAACTGCCCTTTTCCGGTCATGACAATGTTCATATCGACCTCAGCGCTCGAATCCTCCACATAGTTCAAGTCAAGGATTAATTCATCGTTCATAATTCCCACACTTGTGGCTGCGAGAAAATCACGTACAGGAAGACGGTTCCAGCCGTTTTTGTCCTTTAGTTTACCTAAAGCATCGGCCATCGCTACGAATGCTCCTGTAATGGAAGCCGTTCTCGTTCCGCCATCAGCCTGAATGACGTCACAGTCAAGCCAAACGGTTTTCTCCCCTAGCTTCTCCAGATCAACAACAGATCGAAGCGCTCTCCCGATAAGTCTTTGAATCTCCATAGTCCGTCCGCTTAGCTTTCCTTTGCTGGACTCCCTAATATTTCTCGTTTCAGTCGCCCTCGGCAGCATGGAATATTCCGCTGTAATCCATCCCTTGCCTTGTCCCCTCATAAAGGGAGGGACCTTATCCTCAATTGTGGCTGTACAGATCACCTTAGTGTCTCCCACTTCAATCAATACGGAACCTTCTGCATGCTTTATGTAATCCTTGGTGATCTTGATTGTTCTCAATTGATCGGTTCTGCGTTCATCCTTGCGCATGAATGGAATCCCTCCTAACTAAATATTGGTTAATTATAGCATATCTGTCATGTGGTTTAGCATCCCCAAAAAGCTTGCCGGAAATCCGCCTTGCCTCCTTCGCACGGAACGAAAAAAAGAAAAGAGGTGTTCTCATCACCTCTTACAATTTTCGCGGATTCAATTCAGAAGGTCTTGATACCGGCTTACTGAAATCCTTATCTCCAGCCATCACATTCATTTGGCCATCCACCATAAATTGAACCTGTCCAACCTCGGCATTTTCAGTTAAAGCAAGCAAGATAGATTCTAAGGCTTCTGGACTCGCTTTTCCATCACTATAGCTTAACAATTTTTCATCAAAATTAACGATAGCCACACCTTTTTCAATCTTCACATCAAGCACTTTGGTAGTAGGTAATATGGATGAAAATAGATTTGTCCCATCTTTTGGCCCCTGGATGAGTTGTTCAACTGTAGCCAGCGCTATATCATCCGTACGAGGAATCAGGCGGGTAACGGGAACAAAATAAGGGGAGTTGTCCGCTGTCACCGCTTGGAAATATAAGGTTATCCGTGTCGTATTGCCTACTTGCGCGTTGGCAGCCAACTCCAGGTTGATCCCGTTTTCACGGGTCAACGAGGAAATGGGTGTGCCATTGACAGGCATGACTTCTTGCGGATAACCGTTAATCCAGATGTTTACTTCTTTAATGTTATTAAAGGACGTAAGGGCATAGGTGATCGCGTCAATGATTTTTTGCTCCTCTTTAGCCTCATAATTCTTGAATTCCGGTGAAAAATCAATGGTGGCGACCCCATCTTTAATGGTCATCCCTAAAATTTTGGTTCCTTCTGGAATCAGCGCGGTAAAACCCTCCGGCTTCATCAGCTCTACCGGTCCGCCCTTGATCATATGGTTCAAGACTTGCTTCGCTGCTCCCTCCGATTTGGGAAGCTGAAGTGTAATCGGCACTACTAAACCGTCTGGGTCCATCAGATAAACAGGGGCCGCAATGCTTTGCGCCGCTTCAGCGTTGGTGTTTTCAGCCGACTGGCCTTGTTCAGGATTAACATTAAGCGTTACTTCTTTACTTTCTCCGACTGGACCATTTTGGCTCATATTGGGCGGGTCTATCGGCTGTGGCCCACTCGTTTGTTCAGGTCCGAACAGTCCGCATCCAGACAATAATATGGCGGTCGATGTTAAAGACAGCATGGCAATCCATTTCCGTGACTTCATCGTTTCCCTCCTCAAGGCTTTTGTAGTATATGTATACGAGCCTTGAGAAGTTTTAGACTAAGTTTTTGTCCAAGAAATGGTACAAACTTTTTCTTGGCTGACATCTGCCTGCTGCATTTCAAATGGGATCTGCAGGATGCTCCCCGCAATATCCTTCATAACCGAAGATCTGCCGCTGACAAAAAACTTATGCAAACTTTTGTCTTCTCTTTGTTCAGCCAGCTGCTTACGGTAATCCAATACGACGCTGAGCTCCCTGGCCGTTTCTTCAGCCGAGTTGATCAGTTTGACTTCCTCTCCCATAACTTCTGCAATAAGATCAGCTAAAAGAGGATAATGAGTACACCCTAAAATAAGTGTATCGATAGGCTTTCCCTTAAAAGATTCCAAGGACTCGCGGACAATTTCCAATGCAAGCTGGCGATCCTTAATTCCTGATTCAACCAATGGAACCAGCTTGGGACAAGCGTAGCTATATACTTCCACATGAGGATTAATCCGTTTTAATGCTTTTTCATAAGCCCCGCTTTGAATGGTTCCCACTGTTCCGATTACGCCTATAATTCCTGTCTTCGTTTCTTTAATCGCCGTTCTTGCACCAGGATCAATAACTCCAATGACAGGAATTGGCGCAAGCTTCATCACCTCTGGCAGAACCACAGCAGTCGCTGTATTGCACGCAATTACCAAGGCTTTGATTTGAAACCTGGCCAGATACGCAATCATCTGCAAGGTAAAGGTTCGCACCTCTTCTGAAGGACGAGGACCATACGGACAACGGGCCGTATCCCCAAAATAATACACAGTCTCTTGCGGCAGCTGCCTCATGATTTCTTTGACAACCGTTAATCCGCCTACCCCTGAATCTATCACTCCGATACCATTATTCACCTTTGGTCCCATCCTTTTTTTCATGAACATGTGCTACATCATATTCATTTGGAAAAGAAACTCCACTCTGTTCTCTTCTTCCCCTAAGTCTCTTTTCCAACAGCCTTAGAACTTCTCTCCACGTAACCACATGAAAAAATAACAAAGCCAAACCATAGCTAATAAGTCCAACGACAATTAACGTAAATACTTCATAAAAGGAGAAAAGACGGCTGCTCTCCAAAACAGGAACAACCTTCAAAAATTCTGCCATCGCGCAAGCTAATACCAAGCCCATACAAATCGAAGGGGCAAGCCACCTGCCTACCTGTCTCCCTGGTATAAGCGGTCGGTCATGGAATCGCACAACCGCCTGCAAACAAAGGAGCGAAATACACCCATAAGTAAACAAGGTAGAATACGCAGCCCCTATGATTCCATAGCGAGGAACCAGCAGGCTATTGCCGACCAGCTTTACAAGCACTCCAATTAGTAGAAATACAGCTGGCCATATGGATCTATTTAATCCTTGCAGCAGACCAGAAGCGGTGATAGCCAGAGATAAAAAGAACGTTGAGGCGGAAAGAACGATCAAGGCTTGGCTTCCCTGACTATTCCCATAGAACAGCATATTTAAAGGCTCCGCTATCACCATCATTCCTATGCTCGCCGGCACTCCGATAAGGAAGGTGATTTTAATCGTCTGGTAAATTTGTTTTCCCCGTTCCTCAGAAGATGAGGCCGAAGCCAGTGCCGGAACGACCGCAACAGCTAGCCCGGTGGCATAAAAAGCCGAAAATTGTACAATTGGGACCCCTCGGCTATAAAGCCCAAACTCAATAGTAGACACAGCTTCAGATATACCAGAGGATTTCAAGAGATTAATAATCGTGACAGAGTCTACCATCCCCAAAACAGGAAGCATAAGCGTGCTAAAGCTTACCGGGATTGCGATCTTGACGATCCTCCACCCATATCCTCTTTGGATAGCCTCTTTTCTGTGAGTTACCGCCTGAAGTTTTTTTCTCGTGGAAAGAAAGGCAATAACCAGCAAAAAAAGCGACACGATTAGTCCAAAAAAGCTTCCCCATGCCGCCCCTGAAGCAACAGCAGCCATATCTCTGCCTTCCCTGACAAACCAATAAACAAGACCGATCATTAGGCTTACTCTGACTAATTGTTCAACCACTTGCGAGACAGCGGCTATCCTCATTCTTTGGTATCCATAAAAATATCCTCTTAAAATCGCTACAAACGGAACAAGCAGCATCGCAAAAGCCAAGGCTTGAATAGACAACCTAGTATCTTCGTTGCCAATCCACCGGGCGATAGGCGCTGCTCCCTGGTAGAAGACGAAAAAACCAGAGATCGCCACAACCATCATCATCCTGATGGCACTGCGTGTAATGTTGTGGACTTCAGCCATTCTTCCTTGTCGAAGCTCTTCTGAAATCAATTTAGACAAAGCAATGGGGATGCCGGAAACAGCTAGAATCAAGAGAGTATTATAAATAGGAAAAACAGCCTGATATAAAGCAAGCCCTTCGTCGCCTGCAAAGTGTTTTAACGGAATCACATAAAAAAGGCCTAGAAGTTTAGAAATGAAAGCAGCCGCACTGAGTGCGAGGGCTCCCTTTAAAAATGATGAATTGGACACACAGGTTTATCCTCTCTCTCGCAGACTGGAACTCCTATATTATATATGAATTCATCGTCTGCATAAGTGCAACTATGGCTGCCGCTCAACCTCTTGACAATACATGTCAATTTGGTTTCTTCGCTAATGCTTGGCGCCAGCCAAGTTTTCTAAAAAAAACTACGCCAATTATAGCACAACCAGCGTAAGGATAGTGCTAGTGCCATGGTAGGAAAAAAAACACTCGGGCTGCGAGAGGAGATTAAGTGGGGGTATTAACTGGAGGTTAGCTTTGCTGAACAGGAGAAAGTCCTGTTCGTTCTCTCAAAACCACAAAATATGCTTGGTATCCAAGACATAACAGGAAAAAGTCCTCTTATTTTACTTTTTTTATTTAAAGATGTTAAATAAGCGGAGATTTTCCCGTTATCACTTGGATCCTAAAAATGCCATTTTTAATTACTATTACAAACTTTGGCTCCAGTCATGAACAGCATTTTCTTCTAAAAACCTTTCACAATCTAAGGCTGCCATACACCCAGATCCCGCTGCAGTAATCGCTTGGCGGTATTTGTGATCCTGAACGTCACCGCAAGCGAAGACCCCGGGTATATTCGTCAAGGTCGTCCCCGGTTTGACTTGTATATAGCCTAGCTCATCGACTTCTATAGCACCTTGCAGAAACCCTGTATTCGGCGTATGCCCAATCGCGACAAATAATCCTTCAGCCTCGATCATTTCCTCTTTCCCTGTCTCGTTGTTCCTGACCTTTAGTCCGGCTAAGCCTGCTTCCCCCGGTATCACTTCAATGGGTGTACAATTCAGGCTCCAACTGACCTTAGGATTGTTTCTTGCCCGATCTTGCATAATCTTCGAAGCCCGCAGCTCTTCACGACGATGAACAATTCGAACCTCACTAGCAAACTTGGTTAAAAAATTGGCTTCTTCCATAGCAGAATCACCGCCGCCGACTACGATAATTTTCTTGCCGCGGAAGAAAAATCCATCACAGGTTGCACAGGTACTTACCCCTCGGCCCATGTTTTCCTTCTCCCCAGGGATATTTAACAGCTTTGCGGAAGCTCCCGTAGAGATGATCAAGGCTTGCGCTTCCAACTCTCCCATTCCTTCCATTGTAAGCTTAAAAGGCTTACCAGAGAAGTCCACTTCCTTGATCCAACCCGTGCGGAACTCTGCTCCAAATCGCTCCGCCTGCTTTCTCATATTATCCATCAGCTCAGGACCCATGATTCCATCGGGGAATCCTGGGAAATTCTCTACCTCCGTGGTCAACGTTAACTGACCGCCCGGTTGGGGTCCTTCAATAACCAGCGGATTCATATTGGCCCTTGCCAAATAGATAGCGGCCGTAAGTCCTGCAGGGCCCGTCCCGATAATCACAACTTTGTTCATACTGTACACTCCTTTTTCCACTGTAGGATAACGTACGACAAAGTTATTATCTGTTGACTAGCGACTTTTAACCAATAGCTCTATGGCTTCTTGAACGACCTTGCTCGTTTCTCTGCCGTTGGCTTGCTCCTCAAGAATACATTTCTCCAGGTTTGCCGCAACAATGGTTGCGATCGCTTTATCTGCAGCATTGCGTACAGCCGACAGTTGGCTTACAACCTCTTTGCAATGCTTTTCCTCTTCCATCATGCGAAGGATTCCTCTTACTTGCCCTTCCATTCTTTTCAATCGGTTTTTTATTTCATCTGAGTAATCCACCCTAAAACCCCCTTAAGTTATACATATACATGTATTCATTATATACGAATAAATCAAACTTAAACAATTAAATTACAGGTATTTAAAATTACCATATACCGTCAAATTGCACATATGATTTAAAATAATAAGAAAAACAATGAGATCAAGAGAAAACATCCTTTGTAATCGCTTTTCTTCCGGGAAATTTGTTATATAACAGAGAGACGAAGCTCTATATCCCTGATATAATGAAAACAAATTGGGGGCTAGGAGTGAATATTCAGTGAATGTAAATGGAGAGATCCTTTTCCGAGAGAAAATGAAAGAAGAAGCAGATCTCCTTCTTCATCAGATTAAGATGGAGAAGGATCAATCGCAAAAATACTTACTGTGTACCAACCTAATAGAGATATTTGAAGAGTTGGATATTGATGTCGCCTGCAATTCGCCTATTTGGGATGAGATGGAGATGGAATATCAGGACTTCTTCCTATCATAGAATTTAAATTAAAGGATCTCCTAATAAATGAGGAAGATCCTTTTTCTGTAATAAGACAGATTGTTCAAGCTTTTTTATTTGGTTCGTTCATAAAGAACAGCTATTTAGGAAATAATTGGGGGTGAAGACAAAAGGACGTGATCAAATGAAAATTCCTCTGTGGAATCGTCTCATCCATACTGTCAGACAGGAATTGGACCAATCTTCAGCAGAAGAAACCATTGTTGGGGAACCCCAACAGATTCACCCCTCTGTTATTGCGCTGCCTATAAGCAAACTCCAAATGGAAATGGTAGCCTCTAAACTCGGAAGCGGAATATCAGCGGAAATGACTCCTATCGCCTTACTTTTATTTCAAGAGAATCGTGAGTTGGAATACGTAAATTTAGTATCCCCACCCCTGGAATTTGAAGAGCTTCTGCAAAGTATTCCTTCTTTGCAAAAAACCATCTCTTATATCTCAGACCACTATTTTTCGAATACTCCAGGATAAAACTCCACATAATATGGTCGAGATATTAAAAATGGTAAGAAGGGGGACTCGGCCGATGGAAAACCCTAATGGAACAATTCGCGTCCCAAGCAGTGCCCTATGGGGATTATTTTCTCGGTTCTATCGTCGGATTAAAAGAAAATAATACGTAAAACCTTTATGAAGAGGGTATGATTTCTCATTCTGAGATCATACCCTCTTTTGAAGCTAAAAAACGATGGAATACTTCTGACAAATGAAAAAACCCCTGCTAAGCACAGGGGCATCATATAGGGTCCTTCTCACCAACCACAACTGTTATGTGATGTAACGACCTATTAGTGTCTTAGAAAAGCTATTCAGGGAATTTTAGCTCTCCGCATTTTAGCAATTCCACAACTGCTTGAGCTCTCCCTTTGACACCGAGCTTTTGCATCACATTGCTAATGTGATTGCGCACCGTTTTCTCACTGATAAACAGTTGCTTTGCAATTTCCTTTGTGGTTCTGTCTTGCACTAGTAGCTCGAATACTTCTCGTTCCCGATTAGTTAGCAACGGCTTCGCCTTCTGGTCGTTCCCTTTCAAATGCCTACCCCTCCTTGCTACGGGCTCAATAACAAGGCTAAGGATACAGTCACAATATACTATGACTGGGCATGGTTGGCGGTGCGGACTCCTGCGGGATTGGGCCTGCGCCTACAGTATATTCAAGAGGCTTTAGTACGGTTCATCTTTTTCTTCACCTTTTCTTTAGCCAAAAGTTCGAATAGTCCCAGACCAATCAGGAATATCCCGAATACAAAACGAAGATGAGGAAGAAGCGGTCCCATTGCCATCATAGAGCCAATCAAAGAACCGGCTATAGCGCCCATTACCACCCACCCCACTAAAGACCAATCGATATTCCGTTCCTTCATATGGGTGAGGATGGCTACGATTGAAATCGGGACAAATGACAAGAGTGTAGCCCCTTGCGCTTCAGCTTGTGTAATGGCAGTTAAAAGGACTAAGCCTGGTATCAGCAATTTCCCGCCACCTAAGCCCAATCCTGATAACACCCCCATCAGCAAACCTAAAATTAGAAACAAAAAGATCGAATCGCTCATGGCCAAATCATCCTTATCCCAGCAAGGATCATCAGCAAGGAAAACAATCGTTTCAGCCAGAGAACAGAAATTCTTCTAAGCAATCGCGCCCCTACATAACCTCCTACTAAGCCCCCTATAGAAATATAGAGGCTCACTTCGTATGGCAAAGCTCCAGACATGCTATAAATCACAATGCTGATTATTGACGTGGGGAGAATAATAGCCAATGACGTCCCGTGCGCTATTCTTCTATCAATTCCGAGAAGGTGAATGAGTGCAGGTACAAGTAAAGTTCCCCCTACTCCTATTAGTCCGTTTACTAACCCCGTCATAAATCCTATCCCTATCCTTTTTGCCCAATTCAAGATGAATCACCTTCATTTTTTACAACTAGGATCGGCCTTCTTAGCTGCACTGCTTTAAAGAATTCAATATAAGCCTTGTCACGCACAAAAACATAATGGCACGAGCGCACATCCAAAAAAGGCACTCCTAGCTCATGTTTGCTTAATTGGATAATAGGCTGGGTAAGCTTGCAAAACGCTAACACGACATCTCCGAACGAAAAACATTCCTTTAGGCATTTACTGACCGGATAGTCCGGAGAGCTTTCCAGTAAGTGAACAGGCTCCAGTCCAAATTTTTCTATAAGATGAATACGGTCCGCTAATTGATCTCCATGCTTAGAGCTAACATGTCCATCCGGATTAAGGTATGGAAACTGCTTGGCAAGAAAGCGCATCTGAATCCCGTGAAAGAACATATTTTCACCCTTCTCCCTCCCCTAAACAGAAAAGATCTACCGATAGGATAGATCTCCCAGCACCCTTCTCCCTAGTATGAATCAACTGTTTTCAAACGATACGCAAAGGAACGAAAAAGGCTGCCCCGGAAGGGCAGCCTTGGCTTGATTAAGATCCAAAGAACTTCTTAATACTATGAATAGTAGTCGCACGATTCATCGCAGCGATCGATGTGGTCAATGGAATACCTTTCGGGCAGGATTGAACACAGTTCTGAGAGTTCCCGCAATCGGTTACTCCACCCTCTCCCATTAATCCTTCCAAGCGCTCATGAGCATTCATCTTTCCTGTAGGATGCTCATTGAATAAGCGAACCTGGGAAACAGCAAAAGGACCAATGAATGGGGACTTATCATTTACATTCGGGCATGCTTCCATACATACTCCGCAAGTCATACATTTGGAAAGCTCATATGCCCATTGACGATCTGCTTCTGGCATACGTGGTCCAGGACCGAGGTCATGCGTTCCATCAATAGGAATCCACGCTTTTACACGCTTCAAGGCATCAAACATACGGTGACGATTAATGATCAAGTCACGCTCAACAGGGAACGTGCTCATAGGTGCCAATCGAACAGGTTGCTCGAGCTTATCCACTAGAGCTGTACAAGCCTGCCTAGGCTTTCCATTAATAACCATAGAGCAAGCACCGCATACTTCCTCCAAGCAGTTCGACTCCCAAACTACCGGAGCTACACTTTGTCCTTTAGCGTTTTTCGGGTTGCGCTGGATTTCCATAAGGGCACTAATAACGTTCATATTCGGTCTATAAGGGATTGAGAATTCCTCAGTATATGGTTTGCCTTCTGGCCCGTCTTGACGGGTGATAATAAAGGTTACATTTTTGTCTGACATTACTTCTTAGCTCCCTTCTTATCAGTCGTATAGTCACGCTTACGAGGAGCAATAAGGGAAGCATCTACATCTGCATAATGGAATTTAGGTCCTTGAGCGCTCCAAGCAGCCATGGTTGTCTTCATAAACTCTTCATCGTTACGTTCAGGGAACTCAGGCTTATAGTGGGCTCCGCGGCTTTCATTACGGTTAAGCGCACCAATAGTAATTACGCGAGCCAATTCAAGCATATTCCATAGCTGGCGAGTGAACGAAGCCGCTTGGTTGCTGTACTTCGCACTGTCAGATACATTGATTTTCTTATAACGCTCCATCAATTCCAAAATTTTATCATCCGTTTTCTTCAGACGATCGTTGAAACGAACAACGGTTACGTTATCCAACATCCATTCGCCTAGCTCCTTGTGGATCATATAGGCGTTTTCGTTTCCATCCATTTTCAGGATGCTTTCATACTTGTCTTGGTCCTTTTTCAACTGCTGATCAAAGAACTTGCTGGATATATCTGCAGAAGACTTATCCAAGCCCTTAATGTATTCCACTGCTTTAGGTCCTGCCACCATACCGCCAAATACAGCGGATAGCAAGGAGTTAGCACCTAGACGGTTCGCACCATGCTGAGAATAATCACTTTCACCCGCCGCAAACAATCCTTTAATGTTCGTTTGCTGATCGTAGTCTACCCATAATCCACCCATGGAATAGTGGACGGCAGGGAAGATCTTCATTGGAACCTTACGTGGGTCTTCACCCATAAATTTTTCGTAAATTTCAATGATACCGCCGAGCTTAATATCTAATTCACGAGGATCCTTGTGGGAAAGGTCAAGATAAACCATGTTTTCGCCGTTGATGCCAAGCTTTTGGTCTACGCACACGTGGAAGATCTCACGAGTCGCGATATCACGAGGAACAAGGTTTCCGTATGCCGGATATTTTTCCTCTAGGAAGTACCAAGGCTTACCATCCTTATACGTCCATACGCGTCCACCTTCACCGCGCGCCGATTCACTCATCAAGCGAAGCTTGTCGTCTCCAGGAATGGCAGTTGGGTGAATCTGAATAAATTCTCCATTCGCATAAATGGCGCCTTGCTGATAAACTGCAGAAGCAGCTGTACCTGTGTTAATAACGGAGTTGGTAGACTTACCGAAGATAATCCCAGGACCGCCAGTTGCCAAGATAACTGCATCAGCAGGGAAAGTCTTTAATTCCATCGTACGCAAGTTTTGAGCTACGATTCCGCGACAGGTTCCTTCGTCATCCTGAACAATGGAAGTAAATTCCCAATGCTCATATTTTGTAACCAATCCATTTACTTCATGGCGACGCACTTGCTCATCTAGCGCATATAGCAACTGTTGGCCAGTAGTAGCTCCAGAGAAAGCTGTACGGTGATGCTTTGTTCCCCCGAAACGACGGAAATCGATAAGACCCTCAGGAGTACGGTTAAACATAACCCCCATGCGGTCAAACATGTAGATGATTCCCGGTGCCGCGTCACACATCGCTTTTACAGGCGGTTGGTTAGCCAAGAAGTCTCCACCATAGATCGTATCGTCAAAATGCTCGTAAGGAGAATCCCCTTCCCCTTTTGTATTTACCGCTCCGTTAATACCCCCTTGGGCGCACACGGAGTGGGAACGTTTAACAGGAACTAATGAAAACAAATCGACAGGAACACCTGCTTCTGCACTTTTAATGGTGGCCATCAAACCGGCTAATCCGCCACCAACAACTATGACTTTACTCATTCTGTTTCTCCCCCTATCCTTTGATCGCTGCCACTTCTACTGGGTTGATAAAGGCAAACATTGACATGATTCCAATATAGGACAGGATAACAAAGAATCCGATCCAAACATAAGTCGAAATTTGTTGTGCCCTAGGACCGACTGTGATTCCCCAAGAAACAAGGAAAGACCACATACCATTGCTGAAGTGGAAAGTAGCAGACAGCAATCCGATGATATAAAAGGCGATCATCGCTGGGTTATTAAATACGCTTACCATGAGGTCAAAGAATCCTTCCGGATGAATGTCCTGTACAGCGATTTGAACGCGTGTTTGCCATACATGCCATACAACAAAGATAAGTGTAATAACCCCAGTAACACGCTGCAAGAAGAACATCATATTACGGAAATACCCATAATTTCCTACATTATGCTTTGCCTGAAAAGCAATATAAAGACCATAAACCGCATGATAAAGCAAAGGTAAGAAAATGAACAAGATTTCTACTATAACAAGGAAAGGAATGCTTTCCATCAATTCAACTTGCTGGGTAAAACGTTCTCTGCCTTCTGTCGCTAAGAAGTTCGTAAATAAGTGGACAATTAAAAATGCGCCTACA
Source organism: Ammoniphilus soli (assembly GCF_040813775.1). Lineage (NCBI taxonomy): Bacteria > Bacillati > Bacillota > Bacilli > Caryophanales > Paenibacillaceae > Ammoniphilus > Ammoniphilus soli. The sequence goes on along the minus strand of NZ_JBEGDL010000009.1, from coordinate 165,603 downwards.
GGAATGACCCCCAACAAGGAGTGGAGCTTCCTGTTAAAGAAATGACGATTAGTCGCCATGGTGCGGCCCCCTTTCAGTAGTCGGAAACTGTTTGATTTTTCTTCTTTTTCTAAGTCTCTTCTCCATCAACCCTATCTTGAATCTTTCTCTAGTAGCACTCCCCCTTATAAAAATGAATCTTCCGATCCTGGATGCAAAGCAAAAGCTTCCCAAGGAAGCCGGAAGGATTGGACAAATTGTGACAAATTCATTTTACTCCTTGAAATTACGAGCGTCAAGGAAGGATGTCCAATTGTCAAAATTGTTTTCTCATATATTTTCCTGCCTTGTCATAGATTGTAGTAATACTTGATTAAAGGAGGACAGCCTATGCGACAGAGCTTTGCTGTTTCATCCCTATTCAAAGAACGTATTCTACTCCCTCCTGAAAGTATTTCCAACTCGCTGTTAGGGTATTTATTCCTTCGCGAGAAGTTGCTGGAAATTGTTCTAGGAGATAGTGAAACGAATATTTTATATTGGGTGGGGAAAGAAATTGGAAACACACTGAACATTCAAGTTCCCGAAGAACTTGAAGATATTTTTGCCCAATTAGATTTCGGACAAGTTTACTTGGAGCATCAATCGCCTTCCACCGTAGGTTACCGCATCACGCACAATCGATTAAATCTATTGCCGAAGCACCGATTAGAAAGTTCTCTCAGCCTCGAAGCCGGCTTGATGGCAGGTGCCATGGAAAAAGTGACAGGGCACTATTGCGCATCCACCCTATCGGTCCAGGAACAAAAAGGAATCACCTATGCCCTTATTGAGATTTCCATTGACGAAGAGAAGAGCGCTATTCTAGAATAGCGCTTTTTTTATAATTATTCACTGGAAAGAGGGTGGCATGTGAAGAAAGATATGCCACCCTTTTACCTTGTTCGACCGATTATCCTTGAACCATGGCTGTTTCCGCTACATCCAGCCCAAATGCAGTGTGCAGGCTTTTTACGGCGGTTTGGGTTAATTCTGCAGGAATTATGCAAGAAACTTTGATCTCAGATGTGCTTACCATTTTAATGTTGACATTAGCTTCTGCTAATACTTTAAACATATTGGCCGCTACCCCCGGGTTGGTCACCATACCTGCCCCCACAATAGATACTTTTGCCAGCCCCTTTTCATAGATAACTTCTTCATAGTTTAGCTTTTCTTGGTTTAAGCGAAGAATCTCGAGCGTTCTGTCTAAGTCGTCTCCGGAAACCGAAAAGGAAATATTCGTTAAGGCTGCTTCATAAGAGCTCTGTATAATTACATCAACATTAATATGAGCCTCTGCTAACGTTGTAAATAGACTCGAAAGCGTACCAATCTGATTGGACATATTCGTTACCGTTACTTTGGCTACCTGCTCATCATGCGCTACTCCACTTACAATAAGTCCCTTCTCCATATCTTTCTCCTCCTCTATGATGGTTCCTTCCTCATCCGAAAAGCTCGAACGTACAGTAAGCTTTACGCTATGCTTCTTGGCGCACTCCACAGCCCTGGGGTGGAGCACCCCGGCTCCCAAAGTGGCTAGCTCGAGCATTTCATCAAAGGAGATGCGATCTAATTTCTGGGCCTGTGGTGCGATTCTTGGATCGGCGGTATAAACACCTACTACATCCGTATAGATTTCACAGAGCTCTGCCTTCAAGCTTGCCGCCAACGCAACAGCCGTTGTATCAGAGCCCCCTCTGCCCAAGGTCGTGATTTCCCCGTCTGCCGTAACTCCCTGAAATCCAGCAACGATGACTACTTTCCCTTGCGAGAGAGCTTCTTGTATCTTCTTATTTTCAATTTCTTTAATGCGGGCTCGCGAGTGGATGCTCTCGGTCTCAATCCCGGCCTGCCATCCGGTCATGGACACTGCTGGACAGCCTTTCTCCTGTAGAGCCATACATAAAAGAGCGATAGTTACCTGCTCCCCGGTTGTCAGAAGCATATCCATTTCCCGGTCAGATGGGTTAGATGAGATTTGCTTCGCCATATCTACTAGAACATCCGTAGATTTCCCCATAGCGGAAACGACAGCTACCACATCCTTTCCCTTACTCTTGGTTTGGATAATTCGGTCTGCTACCTTCTGAATTCTTTCGATTGTACCTACCGAAGTCCCGCCAAATTTCTGGACAATTAACCCCATCAACAGATCTCTCCTCTTTTTTTGAATTTTCTTGAAAAATAAGAATAAAAAAGACAACATAAAGGCACGCCTTATGTTGTCTTAATTAACATAGTTTAGAAAGCCATCGCTCATGAGCGCAGCTATCTAACAACATGAAGACCCATCCTTCTCTTCCCTAAGTGGAGATAGTACTCCATCGCAGAAACGGGAACTCCTGCGATGACAGTCCTGCAGTTATTTACTGCAGACCCAGCACAGCCTCTCGGTTAATAGGCTGAACTTCGGCGAAGCCCCCTTTCCTCTATCATCTCAGAACTAACCGGTTCTCCAATAGAGTACTCCTGAATCTTCGCGCCTCTACCTCACGATCTAGAAGTGAGGTGTCAACATTATCAAGTTATCAAAGTTTTCGCCTTATATTCTATCACAATATCCCTTTTATGGCAAATGTATTTATTCAGGGGATTGTTCTTCCCGCCTCAAGGCATGCAAAATATCCTTTGCCAATTTATCTCCAATCCCCAGATTGCGATACTCTTCTACCGTCGCTTCGCGCATCTTTTTAATCGAACCAAAATGCTTAAGCAATAACTGTTTCCGCTTCGGCCCTATTCCTGGAATATCATCCAGCTGGGAATATAGCATGGACTTTCCACGCGCTTGTCGATGGAAGGTAATCGCAAACCGATGGACCTCATCCTGGATCCGTTGGAGCAAATAAAACTCATGGCTATCTCTTTGAAGTTCTATGAGAACCGGCGGGTCACCCAAGAGCAAATTAGAGGTTTTATGCTTCTCGTCCTTCACTAAACCACATACAGGAATAAACAGACCTAATTCGTTTTCCAGAACATCGACTGCAGCAGATATCTGGCCTTTCCCCCCATCCACTAGCACTAAATCGGGTAAAGGAAGCTTTTCCTGCAGCAAACGGGTATATCGCCTTCTCACCACTTCACGCATCGATTCGTAATCATCCGGTCCTTTGACTGTCTTGATCTTATACTTTCGATACTCTTTTTTATCAGGCTTCCCGTCAGTAAATACAACCATAGCGGAAACTGGATCCGTCCCTTGGATATTTGAGTTGTCGAAGGCTTCGATGCGGCGGGGGGTTCCGATCCCCATCTTCTCCCCTAAATTGAAGACAGCTTGCATCGTCCTTGATTCATCTTTAGCTATCAGCTGGAACTTTTCCTGAAGCGCTACCCGAGCATTTTCGACCGCCAAGTCCACAAGCTGTTTCTTTTCTCCTTTTTTCGGAACCAGCACCTTTACATCCAGCCACTCCTGCAAGGAATCAGAGTCGGTCGCCTCCGGTAAAAACACTTCTTTCGGCTTCGTTTGCCCATCGTAGTAAAACTGGGTCACATACGACATAAAGTCTTCCACCGCCTCTCCATAGTAAGGAAACATCGATACATTTCTCTCGATCAGCTTTCCTTGCCGGATATGGAGAACCTGGACACACATCCAACCCTTATCTGTAGCGAAACCAAAAATGTCACGGTCGGACAAATCGGTAAATGTAACCTGTTGCTTGACCATTAACGCATCTATCGCTTGAATCTGGTCTCGGTACTCTTTTGCTTTTTCAAATTCCAGCTGCTCGGAGGCCTCCATCATTTTCTCGACGAGCCGTTCCCTGATTTCCCCATGTCCCCCATTCAAAAAACGATGGATTTCATCCACTAAAGGCTTATAGCTGGCAGGATCTACCTCCTGTTCACATGGGGCTACACACTGGCCCAAATGATAATATAAACAAACCTTTTTGGGGATGTTTCGGCACTTCCTTAATGGATATAGCTTGTCTAATAAATTCTTGGTTTGTGAAGCCGCCCCCGCATTTGCATAAGGGCCATAATACTTTGACCCATCTTTCACGACCTTTCGGGTAACCTCTAGTCTCGGATGCGGCTCATTGGTAACCCGGATATACGGATAGGTTTTGTCATCCTTTAAATTGACATTATAGCGAGGCTGATGCTGTTTGATGAGGTTGCATTCCAGAAGCATGGCTTCCATGTTGCTTCTTGTTACGATATATTCAAAATCTGCGATTTCTTGAACTAAGTGCTGCGTTTTCCCATCATGACTACCTGTAAAATACGATCTGACTCGGTTTTTGAGGATTTTCGCTTTCCCGACATATATGATTTGGCCTTCTTCATTTTTCATCAAATAACAGCCCGGTTTATCCGGAAGAACGGCCAGCTTTTCTTTGATTTTCGTATTCATTAATTTTTCACCCTCATATGGATATTGCCTTCATTTTAACATAGGGGGAATGGTGCGGAATACGGAAGGTTCCGCCAGGAAGATGGGCTGCGGGAGAGGATTTGGGTTGAGGCGAATAAAAACTGTTAATTAATTTTAGGTATCTGGATAATAACGGGAATTTATCCGACTATTCGTTCGTTTAGACTGAAAATGAAAAAAAACGGAGATTTTCCGACTAAACCTTTCTCTTCTTATTTTCGCCAAAAGGTCCTCATCTTTAAAAACAGTCGGACTTTTTCCTGTTATCTCAAAAGAACTATTAATTGCACAGTCTCAAATATCCCGTTGTTTCGGCCTAAAATAAAAGGAAAATCTCCGGCTATTTCCGTGAAAGCTGGAGAAAATGAGCGTTTCACATGGACTAACAGGAGAAATTCCTTTGATTTGAACCATATCTATAAAAATTCTCGAATAACAGGAGATCTCCCGTTACTCGGCCTAAACCGTGAATTCTTATAAATGCTTATTTAAAGTCCCGAGCAAAGCATCCTTCGGTTGGAAACCAACCACTTTGTCAACGACACTTCCATCCTTAACCACTAATAGGGTAGGAATGCTCATTACTCCAAAACGGCTAGCTGTTTCTGGATTTTCGTCCACGTTCAACTTAGCAATCTTGATCTTATCGCCAATCTCTGCATCCAGTTCTTCCAAGACCGGAGCAATCATCTTGCAAGGTCCGCACCACGGAGCCCAGAAATCAACTAACACCGTACCCGCATTTTCTACTTCTTGTGCAAAGTTATTGTCTGTAACGTTTTGAATTGCCATATCATCTGTTCCTCCTTCACCACTTGGATCAACTTTCCAAAAGTAAGTATACCATATTTCCTATAAAGTTCCATCCTTCAAATAGGCTCTGATACAATTATTAATATGCAACAACGCTGATTTGGCTATCCACAGAAAAAAGCTGCGGCGAACATCCCCGCAGCTTTCGGCTTTTAAGGCTGGAGCAGTTTCTTAAACTCTTCCGTCAGCATTGGGACCACCTCAAACAAATCCCCAACGATGCCATAGTCCGCAACACTAAAAATAGGCGCTTCCGGATCTTTATTAACGGCAACAATCACTTTCGAATTGGACATTCCGGCTAAATGCTGAATGGCTCCCGAGATTCCGCATGCAATATAAAGATCAGGAGTAACGACTTTACCCGTCTGGCCAATTTGCAAGGAGTAATCGCAATACTCTGCATCACAAGCACCTCGGGAAGCTCCCACCGCTCCCCCTAGGACCTTCGCCAAATCTTTCAGCGGGTTAAAGCCATCTGCACTTTTTACCCCTCTTCCGCCTGCTACGACAACCTTAGCTTCGGAAAGATCAACGCCATCAACCGCCTTGCGGGCTACCTCTTTTACAATCGTTCGCAAATCTTTGATTTCCACATCGAATGAAACCGTTTCTGCACGACGACTTGGATCCGCATCAACTAAAGGAATATTATTTGGGCGTATCGTTGCTACCGGTGTGCCATCAACGAACTTCTTTTTCTGGAAAGCCTTTCCAGCATAGATCGGCCGTATAAAGATAATCTCTCCATTCTCTACTGCTAGATCCGTAATATCGGACACTAGCCCTAAGCCTAACCGTGCTGCTGCCCGCGGAGCAAGATCTTTTCCGATGGCAGTCTGCCCCATAAAAATCACGTCTGGGCTTACTTGCTTATATAATTGAGTGAAAGCTTGCGTGTAAGCATCTGGCGTATATTGAAACAGCTGCTCATGGTTTACATGAATTACTTTGCTGGCACCATATTGGGCTAAAGCCTCAGCATAGCCTTCGTTCACCTTGCCTAATACCGCTGCAACGATTTCCCCTCCCTCTGCAACCTTTTGGGCGGCAGACAGCGCTTCGAACGATACGTTTCTTAAAGCTCCATCACGGGTTTCTGCTAGTACTAGAACTTTTCTGCTCATCTATGGTCTCCCCCTTTATATCACCTTTGCTTCGTTTCGAAGAAGTTGTACAAGCTCTTTCACTTGGTCGCCCAAATCACCGGACAGAATGCGGCCTGCTTCTTTCTTTGGCGGCAAATACTGATCGATCACAGCCGTCTTGGATTTGAGCTCTTCCGGATTCAAGCCTAAATCATCGGCTGAAAGGCGCTCCATTGGCTTCTTCTTCGCTTTCATGATTCCTGGAAGAGACGGATAACGCGGTTCATTCAATCCTTGCTGCGCCGTTACGAGTACCGGAAGCTGAACTTCGATCGTTTCTGAATCTCCTTCTACATCCCTAATAATCGTAGCAGCAGAACCTTCAATGCTTAGTTTCGTTATGGTGGCTACGTGCGGAATGCCTAACACTTCTGCAAGACGAGGACCGATTTGACCCGCGCCATTGTCAACAGACATATTCCCGCCAAGGATAATATCAAATGGACGATCCTTTATAACAGCAGCTAAAACGTGAGAGATGGTGTATTCATCCCCAAATAAAGATTTATCATCGACAATCACGGCTTTATCTGCTCCCATGGCAAGCGCCGTGCGCAAAGCGCTCTCCGATCTGGATGGCCCTACGGTAATGACCGTCACTTCTCCTCCAAACTCATCTCTCAGCTTAATAGCTTCCTCAACAGCATATTCATCGTATGGATTGATAATAAACTCAACCCCATCTTCCACAATCTGGCCATTCTGTATATTGATTTTTTCTTCCGTATCAAAGGTCTGCTTCATTACTACCAAAATATTCATTCCTATTCCTCCTTTTTTCTACTGTCAGAATTTATAACTGCGTTACCATCATTTGGACAGCACGAGGAAAACTTGTTGACGCCGAACTAAAAGCTTTTCTTGCTGTATCATTACCTATCTTTAAAATTGGCTGTTCTCTTCTCTAGGAATGCCGTAATTCCCTCTTTGGCATCTTCGGTTAGAAACATCTGGCCAAACAGCTCCGCCTCCAATGCTTGGCCTTCTTCAATTGTCATCTCAGACCCTTGATTAACCGCACGGAGAGCCGCTGAAATGGATGGCATCCCCTTCTCCGCAGCAATCATTTCAGCCAGCTGACTTGCCTTTGGAATGACATTTTCCAACGGAACCGCATAGTTGACAAGCCCAAGCCTTTCGGCTTCTTTTCCCGTAATAAATTGGCTCGTAAGCAAAAGCTCTATCGCTTTGCCCTTAGGAAGAATGCGAGCCAAGCGCTGCGTACCGGCAAACCCAGGAATCAAACCAAGTTTTAGTTCCGGCAGGCCTAACATCGCCTGCTCTGCGGCAATCCGCATATGACAGCCTAACGCCAATTCAAAGCCGCCGCCCAAACAAGCCCCATTAATAGCGGCGATAATCGGTTTAGGGAATTGCTCCATGCGATCAAAAACCCTTTGGCCTACCTCTGCCAGCTGTTTTCCTTTTTCCGCATTCCCGAATGCCTGGTCAAACTCTTTGATATCCGCACCGGCAACAAAGAATTTGCCTTCCCCAGTAACAACGACCACTTTGATTTCATCCTGCTTGAGAATGTAATCCAAGCAATCGTTTAAACCAGCGAAAGTCACCCCATTAAGGGCATTAGCGGGAGGATGATTAATCGTTACGTAACCCACTCGGTTGACTGCCTTCAGGCCTACATTGGCAAACTCCATGTTTCTCCCTCCAAATATAGGTATGTATATATTTTACAATCCATTTCATCCTTTATCTCTTGATTATTTTGTGACACGCAATCCATTAATCAATAGATTGTGTATCGGGTCAGCTAAGGCCAATAAATCGTATTTTCTATCATTCATAATCCAAGACGTTACAGCTTCGTCCAGCGTTCCAAATACCATTTTTCTGATGATAAACAAAGGAACATCCCCGCGAAAAACGCTTTCCTGAATCCCAAACTCTATTACCTCATCAATCAAGCTCAGATAACTCTTAATCGATTGGCGTATGCCCTGGCGAATCTTTGGATTCGATTGCCGAAGCTCCACTTGTGTGACAAAGGCAAAATCGACATTAGCGGACAAATGATCAAAATGGTTTACGACAAGCTGGCGAAGCTTGTCTGAAGCCGTTTCGGCTGTTTCGATCCGCTGCCTCGACGTTCTGATGAACTCACCCATCTTCTCATGAAAAAGGGATATAAGAATATCTTCTTTGCTATCGAAATAGAGGTAAATAGTTCCATCTGCGACATTAGCCTCACGGGCAATTTTGGTCACTTGTGCATTGTGGTATCCATTTTCCGCTATCACCTTGACTGCGGCTGTAATGATTGCCTGATATTTTTCTCCTGTTTTCTTAGCCATGCTATGTACCTCTTTAACCATGATAAGGTGAATGATCATTCATTCAATATTCAGTTTATCCAGATCAACCTTTTTTGTCAATCCCTTCCTTTTTTATTTGCTAATTTTTTGAATTTTACCTCTATTATAACAAAAAATTTGCAGAATAGGGAACCTTCCTAAATAGATTCCCTATTCCAGACTACGGGCGGTGATCCTTTTCTTCTTCGGCAAGCGCTCTTCGCAGCACCTTTCCAACGATCGTCTTTGGCAGCTCTTTACGGAATTCATAATCTTTAGGAACTTTGTATGCGGATAGTCTTTTCCTGCAAAATGCATCTAATTCCTCGCGTGTAGCTTCAGCCCCCTCCTTAAGTACAATATATGCCTTTACCGTTTCACCCCGGTAGGGATCGGGTATTCCTACAACCGCAGCCTCCATCACAGCCTTATGCTCGAACAATACTTCTTCCACTTCTCTTGGGTAGACATTAAAACCGCTAGCATTAATCATATCTTTCTTTCTATCCACGATATAAAAGTATCCTTCTTCGTCCATATACGCTACATCGCCCGTCAACAGCCAGCCATCCCGCATAACGGCTTGAGTTTCCTCCGGTCTGTTCCAATACCCCTTCATGACTTGAGGGCCCTTGACGGCCAGTTCCCCAATCTCCCCAGGGGGAAGGGGCTCTTCTGTCTGCAAATCCAAAATTCTCGCTTCTGTGTCAGGCCAGGGAACTCCAATGCTTCCTGTTTTTCTTCGATCCCAAACAGGATTGGCATGCGTTACCGGAGAACACTCTGTCAGGCCATACCCCTCTACCAGCCTGCCTCCCGTAATGGATTCGAATTTCTCCTGCACTTCCAGCGGCAATGCTGCAGATCCGCTCAAACAGGCATCAATTGATGATATATTGTATCTTTCCAATCCAGGATGGTTTAATAATCCGATATACATAGTAGGCGCACCGGGAAAAATGGTAGGTTTTTGTTTGTGGATGGCTTTCAGTAATAATGGGATATCAAACCGTGGGATCATCACCAGACACCCAGCCAACAGGATGGAGAAGTTCATTCCGATGGTCATCCCGTAAACATGGAAAAAAGGAACGGCTGCAAGCACCCTCTCGTCTCCGATCCTCGCTTTATAGAACCATGCCTTGCCTTGGATGACGTTCGCCACCAAGTTGCGATGGGTAAGCATAACCCCTTTCGCTATCCCGGTTGTGCCTCCCGTATACTGCAATAGAGCCAGATCTTCCCGCGGATTGACGGGCTCTTGATCCGTGTAAGGCGTTGTCTTTTCAAGAAGGCGACTGAATGGCTGACAAGGCTCCCTAGTATAATCAATGGTGACGAATAATCCCTTTCTTTTTTGTATGAGGGGAAAAAGCCAATTTTTAGGGAAAGGCAGGAAATCCTGCAACCCTGTCACGATCACTTCTCTTAATTGGGTATGCTCCCATACTTTCTTCACCTTTGGAAAAACAAGATCAAGACAAACCATGATCTCTGCCCCGGAATCATTCAATTGGTGGAGCAGCTCCCGCTCCATATAAAGCGGATTGGTCTGGACTACGATTCCCCCAACTTGGAGGATCCCATAATAGCAAATGACAGCCTGTGGACAGTTCGGCAGCATAATTGCCACCCGATCCCCTTTTTTCACGCCTAGCGATTTCAATACGGAAGCAAAGCGCTGAACTTTATCATTCAACTGGGAATAGGTTAAATCTTTGCCCAAAAAGTGTACCGCCCTATGGTTGGGGAATTGCTCGACTGCATCTTTCAATAACTGGGTTAACGGGACATCCGGATAATCCAACTGCTCCTTCACCTGACGGGGATAATGGGTAACCCAAGGCTTACTGTCCATGAAACCCCCTCCCAAAAAAAGACATAGAAAAAAGCACTACTAATACTTATGAGAATGCGGTTTGTACACATTCCCGTAAGCTGCAGTGCTTTTTTTCTATCTGGTGGAGTCTTGCGGATCCAGGATTTTGGGTCTTTTGGTTTTCGCTGGCATCGGGGAGCGAACAATAATATCCATCAGTGCCCGAATATTCAGCGGAAGCAATGGCCAAAGGTAAGGCGTATTAAGGGACTTGGTGAACATCAGTAAAATGATCCACGCAGCGGAAGCGATTAGGAATCCAGGGAGATGGAAGAATGCCACCGCCAAAAGCAAAGTTAATCGCACAATCCGAGTAGCCAGACTAAATTCATAGCTGGGAGTAGCAAAGGTGCCTATGGCTGCAATAGACAAGTATAAGATGACTTCATTTGATAGCAGCCCCACCTCAACCGCGACCTGCCCGATCATCAGTGCGGCAATCAAGCCCAATGCGGTCGCCAGGGAGGAAGGCGTATGGATGGCGGCCATCCGTAATACGTCAATCCCGATTTCAGCAAACAGGATTTGAACCAACAGCGGAATATTGCCAGGTTTATTTACACCAATATAGTCAAGCTCCTTTGGAAGAAGCTGCGGCTCGAAAGCAGCCAGTAACCATAGCGGCAGAATAAATACAGAGGCTAGCATAGCAATAAAGCGGACCCATCGAAGGTAAGCGCCCACGACTGGCTTTTGCCGGTACTCCTCTGCGTGCTGGACATGATGGAAAAACGTAGTCGGCGTAATCATCACGCTTGGCGATGTATCGGTATAAATCAGGACATGTCCTTCAAGTAAATGGACAGCCGCCACGTCCGGCCTCTCGGTATAGCGAACCATGGGAAATGGGTTCCAGTTTTTTTCAAACATGAATTCTTCGATCGTTTTTTCCGCCATGGGCAAACCGTCAATCTCGATCTTTTCCACTTTTTCCTTAATGCTTTTGACGAGTTCCGGATCCGCCACATCCTCCAGATAGCTGATGGCAATATCAGTCTTGGAGCGCACCCCGACCTGCATATATTCCATCCGCAAAGAAGGGTCGCGAAGCCTCCTCCGGGTAAGGGCCGTGTTGAAGATCAAGGTCTCAGTAAAGCCATCTCTTGCTCCCCGTACCACCCTCTCAGTATCGGGTTCATCCGGCGATCTGGCTGGATAGGTTCTCGCATCAATCATCAGCGCTTCATTCGTTCCATCAATAACGAGCACCAATGGCCCCGCCAGAACGGAGGAAATGATCTTATCCATTTCCTTTACTTTTTCCACTTCCAGATAGCCGATATGCGTCTTGAGCAGCTTCGATACAGCATCCGGAGCCAGCTGTTCCCGGTCGAGCTTCGCCAGATGAATGGTAATCACGTTCATCACATCATCCTTAGCGAAACCGTCAACAAAAAACAGCCCAAACTTTCTCCCGCCAAATTCAAGCTCGCGATGTATGACATCAAAGCTTTTTCCGATACCAAGAGCTTCCTTGAGGAAGGAAACATTCTCTTCCAGCTTCGAACTTAGCTCTGTCATTTTTTGTGCTTTTCCGCTTTCTGGATTGTCCATACTTTCACCCCCAGTGAATATTTTATGCTCATCTCCTACTTCAACATTTATTTCCATTAAAAGAAAAGGAGATACCTCATGATGAGAGGATCTCCTTTATGGTTCAGAACTTATGGGTTCACTGGGCGTTTCCAGCGTATCTTGAATAATGCCTTGGATTCTCTTTTTTTCCTCAGGGCTGACTCTATATACCCACATGTTATACCCATGCATCGGCATTCTTTCATTCGTTCCCTGGACTTCCACCGTAGCAATGCCAGACGAAGAAAAGTTTCTAAAAAGCGAGGCTAGCTTTCTCACTTCATCTTCCCTGAAATCCATCTTTACGTTTTCCCCGAGAATCTCCATGATATGAAAGATCCTTAGAATGGAAGCAAAGCTTGTTGCTTTATCCACTAGCTTCCGCACGACTTCCTGCTGCCGGTCCATCCGGTCAAAATCACTGGCATCAGAACCGATATCGCTCTTTCGAAACCTTGCATAGTCTAAGGCCTGTTTCCCATCTAGTTTCTGAGGTCCCGCCTTAATATCAATATTCGTTCCGTCTGTGGGATCATAGTATTTCATGCGGCGCTTCACATCTACATCAATGCCTCCGAATTCATCCACAAGCTTGGTAAAGCCTTCAAAATCCAAAGTGATATAGTGATCTACCTGAATATCAAAAAAGTTCTCCATCGTTTTTTTTACCAGGGGCGGTCCCCCATAGAACATGGCATGATTGAATTTATCCTTCCCATAGCCTGGGATATTGGCCAGAGTATCCCGAGGGATGGATAGAAGCGTAACTTTTTGCAGCATGGGATTGACTGCAGCCAGCATCATCGTATCCGATCGGGATTTTCTCTCTCCCCGGGTATCTACGCCAAGAAGCATCACACAAAAAGAATCCAATTCCACTTTCTCGGCTTTTTCCTGTTCTTTGTCCTGAGGCTTCCCCTTGCTGGGGGGTTCTTGCTCCTCGTGCCTTTCACCTTCCAATGGTTCATACCACTGCTCTGTCATATCTTTATATTTATAGTAGCCATATCCAGCCACCCCTACAGTACCTATAAAAAAAAACAGAATGGCTAGTACAATCACTCGCCGCATGTTTATTGCCCCTTCTTATGCATATAACTAAAGTATTTGACAAATCTCTTGGATCTACTCCCCTTGAGCGGGTGAAAACTTCCCTTTCTAATTTCAAACTGATATACTAAAGTGTACTATGCAACACTTCGACATTTTTTTTGGAAATGATCCCGCTCATTCCTGAGTAACGCAAGAAAGAAGGTCGCTTCATGAAGAAGGTGTTAATCTCTGGATATTATGGATTCGATAATGCAGGCGATGATACCGTCCTGTTCGGCATTATCAGCTCCCTCAGAAAACATCACCCCGCTATAGACATTGCTGTCCTCTCCAACAAGCCAAGGGAAACAACGGCTTTGTTTGGCATCCCTGCCTATAATCGCTGGAGTTTTTCAACCATCCTTCGCCAATTGAAGCGCGCTGATCTGCTGCTTATGGGCGGCGGAAGCTTGCTGCAGGACGCGACTAGTCCGCGCAGCGTGATGTATTACCTAAGCATTGTGACCATGGCTAAGCTCTTAAATAAACCTGTCATCTTTTTTGCCCAAGGATTTGGTCCGATCACGCACCCGCTAAGCAAAATTCTCATTAAGACCATTGTCAATAAGGTAGATGTCATCACCGTTAGGGACCAGGGATCGGCGGACGACATGAGAAGCTTGGGCGTCACCCGACCGATCCACATTACGGCAGACCCGGCCGTTACCATACGGGCTTCGGATGTGGATTTGAGCTTGGCTAAGCCCAAGCTCGTTCCCAATGAGAAAAAATCCATAGCGATCTCTATCCGCAAGTGGAAAAATGAAGAGAATTATAAAAAAGTCATCGCCCAGATGGCTGATGAGCTGATTCAGAAAAACTGGAACGTATATTTTCTCCCTATGCAATATCCGGCCGATGTGGCCCCTTCAAGGGACATTATCCGATATATGAATGAGCCTGGGGCTATTCTTCTGGATGAACAAATGAATTTCCAGCAAATCATTAGCTTTATTGGAAACATGGACTTTGTCATTGGCATGAGGCTCCACTCCATCATCATAGCCGCTGTGCTGGGTGTTCCGTTTGTAGGAATTTCCTACGATCCGAAAATTGACCGCTTCATTGAGCGGGTCGAAATGGATTCCGCTGGATCCATCCAAACCCTTACCTACGAATCCCTGCATGAAGTGGTCCATCGAAATTTAGACGAGCTTGCCTTAGTCAAAGAACGCTTATCCCCCAAGATTCAGGAGCTCCTGCACCAAGCGGAGAAGAGCAGTCATTTGGCCATAGAATTAATGGAGAAAATATAGGCTTGTGCATACATGCGCAGGCCTCTTCTCTTGCGATAGCTAAGTTTTCTTGTCTAATCCGTTCTAGTTTTGTCGGGTTAGCACTTGTTTTGTAGAGACGGAAGGAAAAGATTGGAATAAGAGAGAAACCTCCTAATAACGAATGACGTTAAGGGAGGTTTTTTTCATGAAAGCGATCCACCATGCCAATGAGGAACTACTTCATCTGCTATTTGATTGGAAAAGAAAAGAAGGACAATTTATCCGATTTTCGATTGAGCAGGATGAAGGGAAATGGATTCTATCCTTTTTCTCCGTTGACGAGTCGGGCGCGGATAAGCATATCTTCGCTTCATTCACTGGGAAAAATCACGATGACTTAAAAAAATGGGCCATGGAGCGATTGGTAAACTACCAACTCAGCGATGCGGTCGGATCTTAACTTTCGAAAAGAACCTGCCCAGCAACTCCTTTACTGATTCTTCCTTCATGGCGTAAAGCATTCCGAAGTACAATACCATGGCGGCCAGCACGATGACAGGCACTTGCAGCATGCCCCAATCCCCTGTTGGCCCCTTCAGGAACCATACGCCAAGAGACATACCTATAACAGCTAGAACCCCTTTCCCAAGGGACTGATAGAAGGCCGCCGAGAAAAGCTGACCGATCGCACGTCTCAAAAGAACGGCTTGAATGGAAAAGTTAATAAACGAAGCAAGGGAAAATGCAAAAGCTATTCCTCCATGATCCAACAAGGGGATAAGCATGACACTAATCCCAATATAGATAATCACACTAATGCCGTTTGCAATCACCGGAATTTTTGTATTCTCTAAAGAGTAAAACACGCGCGTCAGCATATCTCTGCCCATCCAGCCCAAGATGCCAATCCCATAGAAAATCGTGGCCCAGGCAGTCAACGCGACATCTTCCTCTGTAAATGTTTCTTTATGCGCATAGAAGAATTCAACGATTTCCTTCGAAAGAAGCACCAGCCCGAGTGTCGTAGGCAACAGGACGTGATACTGATAAAGGATGCCTTTTCCCATCACGGCTTTCATCTGATCGAGCTGCTTTTTTTTCACATATTCGGATAAGAGCGGAAACAAGGGAACAACCAAAGCACCGGAAAAAACAGCAATGGGCAATTGTACGATACTATTGGCAAGCACAAGAGAGGACAATTTCTTATCTCCGAGTCCTGAAACAAGGAAACGCTCAATAAAAACGTATAGTTGCGAGATCGCCATCCCAGCCATAATCGGCAGGAATCTTTGCTTCATCAGCCGGATTTGTTCATCCTGATTGAACCCTGCATTCCACCTTAGAAAATACCCTCTCTTCTTCAGCGGTCCGATCAAATAAAAGGCAAACAAAACATACCCAATGGTCGTTCCCCAAGCTACCCCCTTCATCCCAATCCACGGAGCTAACGTATACAGCGAAACAATGACCAGCACGCCTGAAATCACCGTCCCCAGGGAAGGAGCAAAGAATTCATTATGGGCATTGAGCACGCTAGAGAAAACGGATATCAGCCCAATAAAGAAAACGGAGGGCATCATGATGCGAAGCAAATCAGCCGTTAGCTTCTGCTTTTCGGCATCGAACTCTTTGGCTAGAAGCGAGACAAGCTCATGAGCCCAGATCATTCCGCCAAGAGTCAGCACGGCGAAAAGGATCAGAATCGCGGTCATTACCTTTTGAAACAGCTCATTTCGCCTCTGTTGCTGTTCCTCGCCCATCAGCCCTTTGAAAATAGGAATAAGCACGGCATTGATGGCTCCGGGAATCACAAGAAACAGCGTTAAGGGAATCGTTACAGCCATAAAATAGGCATCGGTTTCTATACCTAAACCAAATTCATTCGTTACAAAAACATTTCTTAAAAAACCAATAAGCCGTCCCAAAATGGTAACGGCCAAAAGAATCATGGTTGCCTTAAAGAAATTAGCCATCGGTTTCCTCCAGTATCTGTTCATACAACCGGACCGTATTCGTCAGCATCGCATCCAGAGAAAACGATTGCTTCACCTGACGATGCGCTTCCTCCGCCAATCTCTGGGCAAAATCGGGGTTGTTCATTAGTTCTATGACATGCTTCGCTAAATCCTCCGAAGAGCGCGTTTCGATGATCAAGCTATTCTCCCGATCTTCGGTAAAGTCCAGCACCCCTCCTACTCCTGTGACAGCCACAGGCCTTGATGCAGCCATTGCTTCCAAGATGTTTAACCCCAAGCCTTCCGAAAGGGAAGCACTGACAAAACAATCAAAGCTATGCAGACAATTCGCAATATCCTTGCGAAAGCCGACAAAATGAACATGCTCTCTGATCCCTAACTTCTCTGCCAATGCCTTTAATTCCTCTTCTTCCGGTCCTGATCCTACGATGATCAGATGTGCCCTTGAATTGGCTTGCAATATGCTAGGCATAGAAGAGATGGCATAGTCTATCCCTTTAATCTTGACCAGGCGAGATACGATTCCAATTAGGTAGTCGTCATCGCTCAACCCGAGTTCATCGCGTAATACAGGACTCCCTTTGGAAAAAAGGTCCACATCTATCCCGTGGTGGATCACCGAGAGTTTCTCAGCTTTTACCCCGTCTTCCCGAAGATATTCAGCAATGGATTGGGATACGGCTATAAAGTGATCATTGTATGCTCTAGTCCATTTCTCCATACGGTAAGCAAAAAAGTAAGCTAACTGATTGGTATAATCAAAATGAAGCAGACTATGTATTGTCGTTACCAAGGGAATCTGAGGAAACTTCCTTGCGGCCAAGCGGCCAAAGAAATTCGCTTTAACTCCGTGAGTATGTATAATGTGCGGCTTTTCCCGCAAAAACACCTCGCGCAATCCCGTGAAAAGGCGGAAATCAAAACGGTCAAACTTCAGCACTTCAACTTCAATTCCACGGTTTCGCAGTTCCTTCGAAAAGGATGCTTCATAAAAGCAAACGACTTTCCCCTTAAAGCCATATTGCGGCATAAGAGAAAGGAGCTGAAGAATATGCTGCTCCGCTCCACCGAACTCTCCCCCGCCGATCACATGGACTACCGTTCTATTCTGTTCCATCGTTTCTTCTCACTTCCTGACGGCACAACAAATAAAAAATAAGTAAATTAATTTTATCTCAGATCACCCTCACTGTGCAATCATTAGACTTGATTTTTATAATCGCATGTGCGGTAATAGTATAGGTAACCCACTCGCTTTTCTTTGCCTATATAGTTATTTTATAGAAGCAAGAAGGCAAAAAATCAGTCTTGCACTAGGAGGTTCTTGCCCATGCTCGCTAAGGGCCAATTCATCTTGTTTAATCGCTTCTCATGGCTATATTTGCTTTTATTCTTCCCTATTATTGATTATTTTCTCCGAGTTCTTGTCCCGATTCCTGTGCTTTCTTCGTTGTGGGACGAAGCTGTGCTCGTGGTCCTGCTTCTCATCTGCAGCTGGAGAGTCATTGAAACCAATAGAAAGCTGCCATCCATTAAAGTCCCTTTAGTCGCTTTTGTCGTCCTTGGCCTTGCGTTCTGGGTATCCGACATGAAAAACTTCTTTATAAATATTGAAGGCTTTCGTGCTGTCTACCAGTACATGGTCGCCTTCTTGATAGGCTTCTACATATTAGACGATCGGAAAGAAGTGAAAAATGTACTGCAGAAACTGCTGATTACAGCAACACTCGTTGCCCTATATGGATTGGGGCAAGTGATCCTGCAAGTGGAGACCCCAAAAGCCTGGGTGGATGCTAGTGAAAATATTACGACCCGTGCTTTTTCCATTGTACAAAGCCCTAACATTCTAGGGAGCTATATGGCGCTCATGAGTCCCATTGCCTTTGGCTATGCGCTTACCCGAAAAGGGAAGAACCGGTGGCTTTGGATGCTCGTTGGACTTATGATGCTCAGTGTCCTTTTCTTCACTTACTCACGCGGCGCTTGGCTGGCATTTGCCGGGGCCATTGGATTCATCACGGCATTCTTTAATCGTAAGCTATTAATTGTGCTAATCATTGTTGCCATTCTTACCACCCTTTTCGTTCCTCCGGTCACTTCCCGCATCGAGAACCTGTTCAGTGAGGAGTATATTGAGAAAAGCTCTAATGACGGCCGAATCGGACGCTGGCTTGGGGCTTATGATATGATGAGAGCCAACCCCGCATACGGATTGGGGCTGGGGCATTACGGCGGCGCTGTCGGGGATCGCCACTTCGGTACAATCTATGTGGATAGCTACTATTTTAAAACCTTGGCAGAGATGGGGCTGATTGGCCTCGGCCTGTATTTTTGGCTCATGGGCACCTTAGCGAAAAACGGGTACCAGGTCTGGCGAAGGCAAACGAAGGGTTCTTCGTTTTTTCTATACGGAGGCCTCTTCACCGGAATTGTTGCCGTGATTCTTCATAATGCTGTAGAAAACATTTTCGAGGTTCCTTTTATGAACACCTTTTTTTGGCTGCTCACTGGGATGATGCTTTCCTTCCCATATTTGAAGGACAAGCAATCGGGAGGTGACGGAAGCTATGAATAATTTCCTGCTGCTGCTTTACTGTATATACCTTTATTTCATTTATCGATTATTAGTGATTCCGGCCTTGGCTGATTTTTCCTACTACGGGCTCTTGATTGTCCCTTTTGCTTTAATTTTATTTTGGCTGGTTCCTCGGACCGAACGGAAAAAGGCGATCGTTTATACCTTTCTGTTTCTGCTGTTGGATCAATCCATGGAAAATGCGTTTAGAGAGCTGGACCTTATTCCTTTCAGCTTATCGGTCCTCTTTATCTTCCTGTTTCTCTATCCGATAAGTCGCTGGTATGCCCATATTCGCTTACCCGCCTTTTCCATCGCCATCGTCATTGCTGTGACATTCAATGTACTCTTTCCTCATAAGACCGTGCTGATGAGTCCTTACTTTTATAAGAAGTGGAATTCGGAGCAGCTCTATATCGGGGAGATGACCTCTCACTTCTCCATAGCTGCGCGGGATCTGACTGGAGATGGGAAAGAGGAAATTATTACTCTAGGAAACGCCGAAGAAGTCAAAGCATCGTTGGATTCATCAAGGCCGACTGTTCCGACCTATATGCTGGAGCAAGAGCCGCTATCTCTTTATGTTTACACTTGGGAAAACGATCAGATGAATCGCATTCCGCCAGAGCAGTTAGACCGTGAAAGAATCCTTTCCCTCCTGCCCAAGGAATACATTGGTTTCCCATATTATACGTTGAATGAGCAATTGGAGCTCGAACCCCTGATTCAGCGCCAGCCCCTTACTGAAGGCATGATGCAGTTCGGTACTGCTCCTTACCGGGCCTTGCTGTTAAACATTGAAAATATCGAACGGGAGTTGGACAAGTATAATGGGGCCTACGATATTAAGGAACAGGTCGGTTCCAAATATCAGAATGTAACCCTCAAGAATGGGACCTTAAGCGGAATATACGATGGTACCTTCTTCGAGACTCCCTCTCCTGCTACAAAAATTATTGATGCGGTGAAGATGGGGAATGGGCAGGAAGGAATATTGGTGCTTGGAGCAGATGTTCACCTCTTGCAAATGGTAGAGGGAAAAATGAAAGTTACGCATGAACTTACAAGAAATATGCATAAAGGCTTGGCGCAAAGCCAATATAAAATGATTGATCTTAACAGCGACGGGAAAGACGAAATTATGTTGAAGCATCCTTATTCGGCATTACTATCTCCTCAACCGGATGGAACATGGGACATCCTATGGAGTACAGAGGAGCGAAGCTTCCGTTTTGAAGACTCGCTTCATGCCGGTGATACGCATGAACTAGTCGGCTTGAGCAAAAGTGCTGTTCGAGCAAAGGATACCCGTTATCTTACAGGTTTCCGCTATACTCAAGAAGGATTAGAGCAGACTTGGAAAGTGTTCCTCACCATGAACAATGCGGCCTATGCGGATATCGATGGCGATGGCGAAAAAGAGCTCATTACGTCCATCCAAGGGACCCATAAGATTTTTGTCTGGGGCAGGCATTCCATTCCTGTTATCTACCTGTTAATAGGGATGACTGGCGCGCTCGTGATCTATCTAGCGGGAAGGAGGATTCGCCATGGGAAACAAACGGCTTAAGACCTGTTTAGCTGGCCTATGCTTGACACTGATCCTTAGCGGATGTTCCGTGGTCCCTTCCAGTAAAACCGTCTTCACAACTGCGGAAACGCCATCCGCTGATGCGACGACTGCCATTGATGCCCGCAGCCTCTTGCAGGAAGCGGTGAAAACAACTATAGAAGGACACCCGGATGATAAGGACGATTCCAATGCGCAGTTTTGGTACACAGGATATGTTTCCAACAGCATTGGGGATCGAAAGACAACAAGTATGTATGAAGGCATTCTTATTCGCCCAATGGAAGCCTATTTAGTCAATGGAAGAATGGCTGGTATTCCCTTCAGTTACTATCGCTGGGAAGACCATTTTTATATGAAAAAAGGAGATGTATGGTTTCGCGCTTCTGAAGACGAAGTTCTCCCGTATGATCCTTTCCGCGGCTTCCTAGATTGGCTACCGCTGATGGAAGAGGCTCAAAAGCTTCCAGATCAAGAAGTATTAAGCATTCCTGCGGATGTCATACAGGTTCGAATCAGCGGAAAGGAATGGATTGAGAAATCGACTTCTCCGTTATTTGAGGAACTGAAAGGAAAGCTTAAAGGTGACCCTTCTCTCGGCAATGTGCTCGATAATACTGTTGTAAAAACCACCTTGTGGATTGGCAAAAAAGACCGATACATCTACCAATACAGTACATGGATCGTGATGCCGCTTCCTGGCGGAGGGTATTTCGACCAAGAAACTTTCTTCCGCTTTTATAAGTTTGGCGATCCGGGAATCAATAGCCGCATAAGTCCTCCCGAAGAAGTGGAGAAATGGGTCACTCAATTCGAAGAAAAAATCAAAGCTGGAGAGCTCAAGGACTTGCCTGAAGAACAGCCGGTAACGGATGAGGAGTAAAGAAGTCTTCGCGAGAGCTTCGGGTGCTTGATCTAGAGACAGTCGACCTGAAATAACAAGAGAAAATCCGGCTATTAGCAAAAATGGCCGGATTAAAAGCAAAATAAAAGGAGAAAATCCGCTTATTTCTACAAAACGTACAAAAAAAGTATGTTTTACGGAAATTAAAGGGAGATTCTCCTTTTATTTTTCAGTTTTCATCATTAACCGGAGGAAAGTCCTGTTATTTGTACGCCCTTACTGCCTATATCCCGTAATTTTATTTTGATCCATCCATTTCTTTTTCACTTGCATAAGAAAGTCTAAATCAGCATCTCGGCTACCGTACAGCTCTTCCAGGATGTTTTGCGTTTCCCATAGGTCGTTATACGTCAAGTAGGGATAATCCTGACCCATCCCCACCCCATTGAACAAACCGTATTCCAAGTCCCCATTTTTCTTTAACCACTTATCTTTTGTCCACTTGATGCCATTCAGCATGTTTTTCGCATAAGTTTGATAATAGGGTTGGTGAGTCAATCGGAACAAATCGAAAAAGTAGTTGATCTCGCTAAGCTGGTGGTTTAGCGATACATGCGTTTTCTTATGTACGCTCGGATGAGCGTAATCAGACACTAATACGCCTATCTCTTCTTGCTGCCTCATAAAATATCCCCGGGTATTGGCATGATTCATTAACCACTTTGCATAATTCAGACTGGAATCTAAAAATCTCTCATCCCCATACTTCGCATAACCGTCTAACAGCAAACGGGCAAAGTCGGTATTAAACCGCGTATCATAAAAATTCGGGCCAATCTGGTAATCCTTCCAGAGCCATTTTGACTTCGGCCCCGTTGGCCAATATCCATGCTCATTTTGATTGTCTATGCCTTGGTCCAGCATGACCCAGCCCAGATTTTCAGCGATGCGGCTGCCTCCGGTCCGAACAAAGGACCTGGCAATAAAGTTGTCAGGGAATCTATAGTACACAAGATTTCCGGTAGGTTCATAGGTGCTGGGCGCCTTGACATGCATACCCTCCCATGACCATTTACCATCCCTGGACATATCCAGCAAAGACCAGACCGGCTCCATATTCGGATTCTCATTCCATGGAACTAATTCCTCCACGGATCCAGTAGCCCACATTTCTCCCGCCGTGCCAGCGATTTGCTGCAAAGAATAAGTCAGAGTATAACCCTTGTCACTTTCCGTCACCTCTACGGGTATAGCTCCCTTGACCTCCGTAATGGTGAAGAAAGAATCATTTGTGACAAAATTTGCAGGATAGCTAATATACCAATGAGCTTCCGTCGTGTCAATAAAGCCCGCTGCCAAAGGCAGCTTCCCCTCAAGAGGAATGGTCTTCCAAACCCTTTGTCCCTCTTCGAAAGCCACATATTTAAATGTTCCCTCCTTGCCCGGAATGTCAAATTTCCCGGTATAAGGCTGGTTTACATTGGACTTGAATTGGTATTGCTTTATCCAATACTGATCGCCATTGGGAAAGCGGACGTCCTTTACCCGGACTTGTCCATTTCCAAAAACAGCTTCCTCCATCGTTTCAGCAGGAAGGGGCAGGACAGGCTCTGCTTTCATAGGGGCTATACTCATATTAAGAAATACGAGTGCAAATAGAAGTAATACTTTTTTTACCATGTGCACCTCCCAGAGTAGAATATATTTTCCTCTTTATTTAGACGGTTTAAACTGGAAGTTTGTTACTCTGCAGCAGCACATGAAAAGGGTGTCCCATAAGCCAACGGCTTCCAGGACACCCTTTTCATTCTATTCCTTATTCTTTTGAGCTGTTCGGTTTAATTCCTCTAGCAATTCCGCTAACAATCTGGCCTGTTCTCTTCTTTCATAAATCAAAGTCGATGGGCGCTCTGCTGCCTTCTCTTGCTTATTTCCGTTTTTCCACTGTTCATAGAGAGCTAGGATCCCCGCTTTAATGTCGTTTAGGGAACCTGGATCGACAACCTGGCCAAGCTGATACCTTTCGATGATCCTCGTCGATTCCCCTTGAAGGCTTAAGGCAAGGATCGGTTTGGCGATTGCCATATATTCAAATAGCTTTCCAGGAATATAGGCCCCCGAATCAGGGGCGGTATCCCCTATAAGCAAGAGAATGTCTGATTTCTTCAATTCCTTGAGTGCCGCTTGGTGCGGCAAATGGCCAAGCACATGAACTAGATCATTTAACCCCAGCTTCCCTACCCAATCTGCATTTTCGGAATAGCCGGGATAATCAAAGACACCGGCAAAATTCATGCGAATTTCATGCCGGGCAAGCTTTCCCTCGTCAATCAATTCTTTAATGGCCTGCAGGAAAAGCCGCGGATTGCGTTCTTTATAGAAGATACCGGTATAAATAAATGTACATTGCTCCGGATGATCGGTTTTTATCCCTTGCAGCTGCTTATAGTCTTCCGGGTCAAATCCATTGTGTATGACCTCTAGCCGCTTAATTTCATCCTCAAACTTCTCTTGGAAATTATCCGCAAAAGATTGAGTGACGGTAAGCAGAAGATCTGATTCCCGCAGAACCATCCTCTCTAACCGCTCCTCCAGCCACTCCCGCCAAGCGATCCCGGGGCGATGCATATTTTGGGTCCAGGGATCACGGAAATCCGCAATCCAAGGAAGCCCTGTCTTCCGCTTGAGGTAAAGTCCGACAAGATGATTAGTATAGGGTCCGGACGTTGAAAACAGCACATCGATTTGATGCTCTTTCACCACTTCAAGACCTTTTCGCATGGCATAGGGAAACCATAAGATTTGATCATCCGGAACCAATACATGCCTTTTTAACTTTTTTAGGGTTGGGAACACCTTCTTCTTCAGCCGGGCGGTCAGCCCGATGGCCTCGCTTCCCGCTTCAGCCTGTTCCATTTTTGCACCGGCAGCTGCTGGCGGGGCTCCTAAGAAGATCTCCCGGGAGCGATGGATATGAACCCCATCCGGGAGCTGCTCCAGCAAAGAGTAATCCAAAGAAACATGGTAATTGGGCTCAACCGTCAGAATATGAGGCTCCCACCCAAAATCGCCGAGATACCTGGCCATTTTTAAGGCCCGCTGCACCCCTCCGCCACCTATAGGCGGAAATAGGTAAGCGATGATAAGTACTTTCCTTGATTGGTTCATCGTTATCACTACTTTTATTAGATTCGAATCAGTTTGGCTTGAGCAGAAACACGGCTAGGAATGCGGTGCTTGGCATCCAATAGAACAGGAGAATCTGTCATGAGCTCCATCACTTCATTCCAATCGATTTCCAAGAAATCCTCTTGAGCATTCAGATAAATCAATACGGTCGAACCGGATACGGCCTCTTTTAAACTATTTACTTTATAAGGATAAACGCTCGGTACAGCCGGATCATAAGCTTTGACATGGGCCCCGCGCTGCATCAGAACTTCTACCACCTGATGAGCCGGACTGATGCGGTCATCGTTGGAGAAGTCTTTCATGGCTAAGCCTAACACAGCCACTTGGCATCCCACCAAAGACCTTCCCTGCCGCTTTAGCTCTTCCTCTACCATATCCACAAGGGTAGACGGAACCGAATCATTAATTTTTCTTGCCAATTCCAGCATATTAATATTGACGCCCAATTCACGGGCCTTAGGCTGCAGATAATAGAGAGCATTGGGAAGGCAATACCCCCCAACCCCTGGTCCTGGAACAAGCAAATTTACGCGCTTATGGGTGTTGGCCACCTTAATGAGCTCAAACGTGTCCATCCCCATCCGTTCCGCAAAGCGGGCAAACTGCTGAACCATTGCAATATTAACGTCTCTTTGAATATTTTCGATGACTTTGGCTGTTTCCACGATCTTAATATCCGATACGGTAATTTCAGCTTCGGTGACAAAGCTTAGGATGTCCCTCGCCTTTTGGGCACTTTCCTCATTAATGCCTCCTAAGGCCAACGGCATGTTAATGAATTCTTCAAAAGCCTTTCCTTCCGCAATTCGTTCAGAGGAATAGGCTAAGTAAAAATCGGATCCTGCCTTAAGGCCGCTTTTCTCTAGCAGAGGGAGCACGATTTCTTCTGTTGTTCCCGGAACTACGGTGCTTCTAAGAATGACGCTGTCTCCTTTTTTCAGGACCTTAGCCAATTGTTCACAGGCACTTATTAGATAAGATAAATTAGGATCCCCATGGACGACAGGAATGCCGACGGTGATGATATATGCATTGACCTGACCTGCTGCTTCCTCATAGCTCGTAGTCGCCTTAAAACGACCTGCTTGCAGTTGCTCTTTTAAAATGTCTGTAAGAGATTTCCCTTGATAATATTCAAGATGATGGGATTTCCCTTCATTGATTTCCTCTACCAAATGAGGCAAGACATCAATCCCGTAAACGTCAGCCCCCTTCATTGCATAGCTTAAGGACAAGGGCAGACCAATAAACCCCATTCCTATGACGGCTAACTTAAGTTGTTTAGCTGATTCCATATGTATTCCTCCGAAGGTCATCTATTTCGTGGTCATGTACCAATAGGCTGCGCCGCTTAGTAAAAAAAGAATCGAAAAGAAAAGTAGTATAAGAGTTAACCTCTTTAACATGCGTGTCCTCCAAGTGTCAACTATTCAAGAATTATACACTATTCGGCGGTTTTCTCCAACTAGCTCAAAAAAAAGCGGCCAAAGATGGCCGCCATTCACTCTCAAACCTAAACCCTTAGGTTGTTACCTTCATATTAACGATTTCTCTGCCTAACGTAAATAAAGAAATTTTGCCATCAAATATAAAATTATACTATACTGGCACCGATCACATAAGACAACCCGATCGAGATGACCATCGAAAGCAATCCGACCGCCCGATTATCCTTTGCGATTTCATCATCTATCTTAAATTTTGGAGTCATGAACTCAAAGATAAAGTAGGCTATAAGCAATAGTATAAATCCAAAAGCTCCCCATATCAGTGCCTGCCCAATGGTATCATTGCTTTCAATGGAAAAGCGGAAGATATTCGTGATTCCTAATATTTTCCCTCCGACAGCCATGGCTACGGAAACATTTCCTTTTTTGATTTCTTCCCAATCATCATAGCGTGTCACCAGCTCGAAAATGGTCAAAAACAAAATTAGAGCTAAAATCGCTACTGCAAAAAATGCCGTTGTTAAGATATAGGGATTTTCTAATAAACCAGACACGGCGGACCCCCTCCTCCCTGCTTGTTGCGCTCATTCCCCTGTAATATACGGCAGTGAAGTGATTTGGTTGCACTTTGTCTTACTTCAGCTCAACAATTGTAGCCCCAAGGCCGCCTTCCCCTTGGCCTCCCAGCCTATAGGATTGGACACTCCGGTGCTTTTTAAGGAAATTATGAACTCCCACTCGCAGTGCCCCAGTCCCTTTTCCATGGATCAAAGATACTTGGTGCAGATTGGACATGACGGCGTCATCCAAGTACTTATCAATCGCCGTAACCGCATCCTCAATGGTAAATCCACGCAGGTCTAGTTCTGGGCGAATGGTTTCTCTAGACAATTTGACGCGGGTATAAGGGGCCACTTCCTTTTTCTTGCTTGCTTTGAGCAAGTTCAAGTCTGCAGCCTTAATATTCATTTTCATAATCCCTAATTGCACTTGGTATTCCTGGTTTCCAAGGTCCGCAATAATCTCACCCTTCTGGCCGATAGAGAGTACCTTGACCTCATCCCCTACTTTGAATGTATCTTTATCCCGTACCGCCTTTTTTCTTTCCTTTTCCCGTTCAAAGGAAGGGACGCTTTCCTCAAGCTTTTTCTTGGCTTCAATTAATCGGTGCTCCTTAATGCCCACTTGTTCTTCTTGAGCCATCTTTCGAAGCTCAGAAATGATCTCATCCGCCTCTTTCCTCGCTTTAGCTACGGAGCGTGCAGCTTCCTCCTCTGCCTTCTGCAGAAGTCCGTTCTTTTCCTTGGCAAAAGCGGCCCTCTCCTGTTCCAGCTGATCCCGAAGGGATTCCATTTCTTTGCGGAGAGCTTCCGCCTTCAGCCGGTCTTGCTCTGCCGCTAAACGATCTTCCTCTAGGGAAGCAATCATATTTTCAACTGTTGTGTCTTCCATGCTCACGTGCTGCTTGGCGTCCTCAATGATGTCCTCAGGCAATCCCAAACGATGGGCGATAGCAAAGGCATTACTTCGTCCGGGAACCCCGACCAGCAATCGGTAGGTAGGGCGAAGCGTCTCTACATCAAATTCAACACTCGCATTCAGGACCTGAGGCCGGTTATAGGCAAACTCTTTGAGCTCACTATAATGGGTGGTTGCAACAACCCTTGCCCCTAACCTGTACATGTGATCTAAAATCGCCATCGCTAGGGCAGCCCCTTCAGTCGGGTCTGTCCCCGCTCCAAGCTCGTCCAGGAGAACCAGGCTATTGCTGTCCATCTCCCTTAAAATTCGGATGATATTGGTCATGTGCCCTGAGAAGGTACTTAGGTTTTGCTCAATGCTTTGCTCATCTCCAATATCAGCGAAAACGCCAGCGAAAACAGCCATTTCGCTATCTTCTTCTGCCGGTATATGAAGACCGGAAGCCGCCATTAATGCATGGAGTCCAATCGTCTTTAATGTGACCGTTTTTCCTCCCGTATTGGGTCCTGTAATCACCAGGGATGTGCAATTTCTCCCGATTTCCACATCGATGGGAACCACTTCCTGTCGAGGAATCAAAGGGTGT
Source organism: Ammoniphilus soli (assembly GCF_040813775.1). Classification (NCBI taxonomy): domain Bacteria; kingdom Bacillati; phylum Bacillota; class Bacilli; order Caryophanales; family Paenibacillaceae; genus Ammoniphilus; species Ammoniphilus soli. The sequence continues at coordinate 137,477 of NZ_JBEGDL010000009.1, read as the reverse complement.
CTGCCTTTTTTCAGCTTGATATAGCCTTTATCATTAAGCTTTGGCTGAACAGCTTTGATGCGGTGGGCATAGGAAGCTTTGGCAAAGGTGAAATCAAGCTCTGCCAGTACCGCTACATTATGTCCCAGCACCTCCGCATGTTCCGCTACGATACCCGTTAAGGCCTGAAGGATCTTTTCTACCTCCCGCTCTTCCTTAAAGCGAAGCTCACGAAGCTGATTGTTTGCTTGTACGACGGCTTCCGGCTCGATAAAAAGCGTTGCCCCTGAGGCGGACTGGTCATGGATCATGCCGCCAAAAACATGGCGGTACTCCTGCTTGACCGGGATGACATAGCGATCCCCGCGGATGGAAACTATGTTTTCCTGAAGCATCTTTTGATATGAAGTCGAGCGGATGATATTTTCCAACCGATCCTTTATTCTGCCTTCTGTCGCCCGAATTTGAGAACGGACTTGTCCTAAAGCAGGACTGGCACTGTCCATCACAACGCCATGCTCATCAATGCAGTCATTGATTTCTTCCTCTACTTTTTGCAGCCGCTCGATCTGCTGGATTAATTCATTCAGCATCGGCAGATCCTGCTGTTCCAATAAGGCCTCAATGTATCTTCTTAGTCTCCAGCCTCCGTAAACGGTGCCAGCGACATCGAGAAGCTCTCCCGTATTAAGCGAAGCGCCTAGCTTAGCCCTGGACAGGGACCGGCGAATATCCCGAATCCCGCCAAAAGGCACACTTCCTTTCAACCGGAGAACGGTATACCCTTCAAACGTTAATTGCTGTCTGGAACGCGCTTCATTTAAATCAGAAGTTGGCGCCAGCTGTTCTATTTTTTCTCTTCCTAAAGAGGAAGAGGCGTTGTCCATAAGTTGATGAATCACTTTTGTAAACTCAAGTGTCCGATACAAGCGTTCTTCCACTGCGGAATCCCCTTTCAAACAATATCTGATCTATTATATCTCATTCATTGCCTAACAGAAAAGTATAGGCAATGCCAGGATTGGAAAAACTATATGTACTCCTAAGGGAAGGAATGGTAATGATGGCATGGGTTAGCCATATTGCTCGATTTTTCATAGCCGCCATCGTGCTCTACTTTGTAGGCTTCCTTGTACCGGGTTTTACTATCCGGGGTTTTTCCACCGCCCTTGTCGCTGCCGCCGTAATTGCAGCTTTAGGATGGATTTTCGAGGCGTTTTTTGGAGGCGAACTTTCTCCATACGGAAGGGGAATTACAGGTTTTTTGTCTACCGCGCTCATTATTTATTTCACTAAGTTCATTGTAAACGGAGTGAGCGCCACCTTGATTGGCGCATTGCTCGCTTCGCTTTTAGTTGGAATTATCGACTTATTTCTTCCTGCGAAATCACGCTTTTGGGAAAAAAATTAGATAAAAAAAGAGACTGCATGCAGTCTCTTTTTTATTCCATAATATGAAATTGGTCTTACTGTTGCTGACCCGCCAAGGCGCTTTCTGCCATTTTAACCAGACGCTTGGTTATCTCTCCGCCAACAGATCCGTTTCCGCGAGCTGTGGCATACGCTCCAAAATCGTAAACACCAAACTCGTTGGCGATCTCATACTTAATTTCGTCGATTAAGGAAGAAGACTGGGGAACAATCAATTTGTTTCGGTTAGCCATTTAGCAAACCTCCTTTAATTGAGTGTACCTTTATAATGCCTTTCGAGCATAAGGTTCATGCCCTGAAAATTAAGGGGTTCATGGGCACTAAAGGATATCGCTCCGGTCTTGTGGGCGGGGACTTGGAACCATTCGAATTTGTTGGGAAATAAAAGGAGACAGCTCCAGTAAATATTGGGCAATGACGGATTGGTAATAGGCTTTTTTCCACTTTCCATCCGGAGCCATATCCGCCAAATGTACAGATATAACCACAGCCATCAGCATCAAAAGCCCTCCTAAAATGGCTCCAAGCCAACGATTCAGAAGGGAGATGATCGGCAGTTCGGCAAAGGACTGCAGTACTTTGCCTAGGATCCTGCAGAGAAAGCGGACCATAAAGAATAACAAAATAAAGGCTATCGCGGAGTAAACCAATCGGTGCAAAGAATCCATACTCAGTATTGCTTGAAAAAGAGGATTGGCACTTTCTTTCGGGAGAGGAAATTGCTCTTGCAGGAAGACCGCGGTGTCCTGTGAGAAGGAGTAAGCAATAGCAAGGGAAGCCGTCAGCCCTACTAATCCGATAGCAAGCTTGACAAACCCCCTATAATGTCCATAGAAAAGGCCAACTAAAAAGAGGCCGATAAGACCCATATCGACAGTATTCATTCCTTGCGTCTTTCCTCCTCCTCCAAAATGCGAAGCAATTCCTCATACTCCTGCTTGAGCTGAAAATACTCATCCGCGATATTGACAGCAGAGAGTACCGCAATTTTTGCCGTGTCCAAGCGGGTGTTCCCGTTAGCAATGAATCTCATTTTTTCATCTACATAATGAGCCACTGAACGCAAATGGGCAACACTTGCCTTTCCGACCATACGGTATTGGTGTCCATATATATCAACAGTTATCTTAACTTTTTCATCCTCACGCACGACTTCATTACCCCTTCCAAATATCAGCTTGTCCTTACAACTAATAATTATACATTTTTTGTTAAAGCTGTGGAACTGAAAAAGAAAAAAGGATGGGGAATCCCCCACCCTTCAATCTAGGATCGCAGCTGAGCCTTAAATTGTTCCGCAAGCCCCTGCACGACTCGTTCATGAGCTTCATTAACTTCCTGATCCGTTAATGTGGCTTCCGCTCTCCGATAAACTAAGGAAAAGGCCATGCTCTTCATGCCTTCTCCAATTTTTTCTCCCGTATAGACATCGAACAATTGCACTCTCTCAAGAATGTCCCCCGCTTGTTCCTCAATAACTTGCTGCAAGGCAGCTGAAGCAACTTCTTTATCCACTACGATGCTGAGATCTCGGGTACTAGCCGGATACTTAGGCAACACTTTATATTGCTTAATGCTGTCAACATGACTAAAGAGTTTTTCAACGTCTAGGTAGAACACATAAGTTTCCTCAATATCATATTTCTTTTGAAGTTCCGGATGAACTTGACCAAGATAACCGATGCGTTCATCTTGGATATATAAATCCGCTGTTCTTCCAGGATGCATTCCCTTCAGATCCTCAGCCTGCTTATAGTGTACTTGGCGGATTCCAAAGCTTTCAAGCAATAGCTCTGCAAGGCCTTTTACATGATAGTAGTTTACGCGTTCCACGGCAGAGGCCCAATGCTCTCCCGCCCAATTTCCCGTTAGGAGACCAGCGAGGCCCAGATTTTCTTGAGGAAGGACACTTAACTTTTCTTCTTCACTGATAAATACCCGGCCAAGTTCAAAAATGGCTACATCAAGATTCTGCCTATTGCGGTTGTACGCCGCTGTTTCCAACAGGTGAGGAAGCAGGTTCACCCGCAAATGGCTCCGCTCTTCACTCATTGGCATGGCGAGAGGGATACCTTTGGTTTCCTTATACAAGGAGGCAAAGTCATACATGATCTGCTCGTTCGTAAAAGAGTACGTAGACACCTCGTATAATCCGGCTCCAGTCAACAAGTTCCGGATATTCCGCTGGAAGGCCTGATAATCCGTTAGTCCTCCCCTAGTAGAAGGCCCAATCGGCAGACTTGTCGGGATGTGATCATAGCCATGGAGACGCGCTATTTCTTCCACTAAATCCACTTCTCTGGTAATATCCTGCCTGCGAGAAGGGACTTCAACCTGGAAATCTTCCCCGTTGCTCGTAAATTCAAACTGTAAACGGCGAAGAATGGATTCCACCTGTTCGGCCTCCAGAGAAGTTCCCAAAAGCATGTTTAAGCGAGATAAACGAAGGGTTACCTGCTCCCTTTTATGTTCATTGACTACAGCTGCCGCCATCCCTTGGGCTACCGTGCCGCCAGCCAATTCAACCATGAGCTGGGATGCTCGGTCAAGTGCGCGAATCACGGCTTCCGGATCGACTTCTTTCTCGAATCGAAGGCTGGCCTCCGAACGAAGCCCTAGCTTCTTGGCCGTTCTGCGAATCGATTTTCCGCTAAAATGAGCGGATTCAAGCAAAATCGTTGACGTTTGCTCAGAAACCTCCGAGTTGGCACCACCCATCACTCCGGCGATACCAACCGGTTTCGTTCCATCCGTGATGAGCAGCATTTCTCCGTCCAGCGTTCTCTCTACATCATCAAGAGTAATTAGCTTTTCGCCCTCTTTGGCTAGCCGTACTACGATCTGACCATCCTTGACCTGATCATAATCGAAGGCATGCAAGGGCTGGCCTTGCTCCAGCATCACATAGTTGGTGATATCCACGATGTTATTGATAGGGCGAATGCCTGCTGCTATCAAGCGACTTTGCATCCAGAGCGGTGAAGATCCAAGCTTAATGTTAGAGATTAAGCGAGCAGTATATTGCGTGCAGTGCTCCGGTGCATCAATAGCTACTTGAACTTTTCCGCTGATCGAGCTGTCTGGGCTTTCCTCGACTGCAGTCGGCGGCAGATTAACGGAGCGCCCTAAAATAGCTCCTACCTCATAAGCCACGCCGACCATACTCAAGCAATCCGAGCGGTTAGGCGTCAGTCCCAACTCTAAAACATAATCGTCCAATCCAAGATAAGCGAGTGCGTCTTGCCCCACTTCGGTTTCATCCGGCAAAACCATGATCCCTTCCTGCTGGGCTTTTGGAAGAAGCTTATCATTAATCCCCAGCTCTTTCGCTGAACAGATCATCCCTTGGGATTCCACGCCGCGCAATTTGGCTTTCTTGATTTTTAATCCTCCCGGCAGCTCTGCCCCAACCACCGAGACGACAACTTTCTGACCTGCGGCTACATTCGGCGCACCGCAGACGATCTGAAGCCGATCCGGCTCTCCGACTTCAACCTGGCATACGTTTAATTTATCTGCGTCGGGATGCTTTTCCCTCTCCACGACATGGCCGATGACAACTTTGGATACCCCTTTATTCCGGGATTCCACGCTTTCGACTTCAACCCCGCTGCGCGTTAGCTTTTCCGCTAAATCCTGCGGTGCAATTCCTTCCAAATCTACATATTGCTTTAACCAGTTATAGGAAACCTTCATAATTTTTCACCACCTACTTACGATTGAATTGCTTTAAGAATCGAATATCATTGTTATAGAAATGACGTATATCCTCGATGCCATATTTCAGCATGGCGATCCGCTCTACACCCATTCCAAAGGCAAAGCCTGTATATTTTTCTGAATCATAGCCTGACATTTCTAATACCTTCGGATGAACCATCCCTGAACCCAATATCTCAAGCCAGCCGGTATCCTTGCACACGCGACAGCCGTCCCCTTTACACACTGCACAGGTAACATCCACTTCTGCACTTGGTTCTGTGAAAGGGAAGAAACTTGGCCGCAGGCGAATACTGACATCTTCACCAAACATTTCACGGGAGAAAGCAAGAAGAATTCCCTTCAGGTCACTCATGCGAATGTCCTTGCCAATGACTAAGCCTTCGATTTGGGTAAAGACGTGAGAGTGTGTCGCATCATCGTCATCTCTTCGGTATACCCGACCCGGGCAAATAATTTTTACAGGCACTTCCCCTTGCTTCTTTTCCATGACTCTCGCCTGATTAGGGGAGGTATGGGTACGCATGAGTAGGTCTTCCGTAATATAGAAGGTATCTTGCATATCTCTGGCAGGATGATCCTTTGGCAAATTGAGAGCTTCAAAATTGTAATAGTCGGTCTCCATCTCTGGCCCTTCAGCTATTTCAAAGCCTAATCCAATAAATATATCCTCAATTTGCTCGATAATCTGAGTTAACGGATGCTTATTTCCTTTAGACAGCTTTCTTCCTGGGAGCGTGACATCGAGCCGCTCGCTCTTCAATTGTTCTTGTAAAGCTGCCGATTCAAAGGATTCCTTCTTTTGCTCCAGCACTTGCTCCAAAGCATCACGAACTTCATTCACGAGCTGCCCCATCAACGGACGCTCTTCCGGGGAAAGCTTGCCCATTCCCTTCATGATATCTGTAAGCTCGCCTTTTTTTCCCAGATACTTGACTCTTAACTCATTGAGTTCATTCAAATTGCCTGCCGCTTGGAGCTGCTCCAACGCCCGGCTCTTGAGTTCGACTAATTGATCTCGCACATTCTTTCCTCCCTGCTAAAAAATAAAAAAGACCTCTTGTCCGTAAGGGACGAGAGGTCGCGGTACCACCCTTATTAGAGCTAAGCCTGAAAATGAACTTACGCTCTCACTTAATCGAGTTAACGGACTCTAAACCGGTACCCCCTACTTTTCATTTCAGGGGACAGCTCAGGAGTGAATTCTTTAGGTTCCTACGCGTAAGAAGGCTTTCAGTCGCGACCTTCTCTCCCTATGTCGTCACCACGGGACAATACTCCCTCGTAACTTCGTAGAACGTCCTATGTACTAGTCTCCATCAAAGCTTTTGACATTCGTTTTGATTTTCAAAATTTATTATAATCAATCAGGTCATGGGTTGCAACTTTACTTTCTCTGACGTACTGCTTCATACATGATGATTCCCGCGGCCATGGCTGCATTGAGGGACTCTGCCTGGCCATAAATAGGGATTTTCACCCTATTTTTGCAGTGTCTCAGAACCTCAGAAGATACCCCATTGGCTTCATTGCCAATAATAATGGCTACCCTGCCCTCATATATAGGTTCATCGTATGCGACTGCCCCCTCTAGGCTCGTAGCGATCAGTCTAAAATCCTGGCTGGCTAATTTCGAACAAAGCAACTCCAAATCGGCCTGGAAAATGGGAATGTGGAAGATAGACCCCATCGTTGAGCGAACCGTTTTCGCATTATATAAGTCAACCGTTCCTTTTCCCATGATCACACCCTGAATTCCCGCTGCATCTGCTGTCCGAATGATTGTTCCCAAGTTTCCTGGGTCCTGTACCGCATCCAATAATAAAAGGATGGGTGTGCCCACCAGTAATTCATCTAAGGAGCTGGATGATATCTCTACCACCGCAAAAACGCCTTGTTGATTTTCCGTCTCGGAAAGTTTTTTTGCCACAGGTTCTGAAATCCGATAGATTAAGCCCTGAAAATCCGAAATGGACTGTTCCAATCCGCTTGGGAGTGAATATCCCTCTTCGATTAGAATCACGCGGACGTCTGCTCCACTTTTCAATGCTTCCTCAACGAGATGGGGTCCTTCAATGAGAAAAGCCCCCTCTTTTTCCCTGCCTTTTTTTGTGCTCAGCTTGGCCCACTCTTTTACCTTTGTATTTTGAACGGACTGGATGGTTTCCCACACGCACAAATCACTCCTATTTCGTTTTTTCCTCCATGCGCTTCAAGTCTATATTATGACCGATGACCACCAGGATGTCCCCATCTGCAATGGTGTCCTCCGCTTTCGGGGCAATATTGATATTAGGCCCGCTCTTGATCGCCATTACGTTGACGCCAAACTTGGCCCGAATGTTCAACTCAATGAGATTCTTGCCCACCATTCGTTCCGTAGCTGCAATCTCCGCTACGCTGTAGTCCTCTGCCAGTTCGATAAAATCCAGAATTCCAGGCGATACTAAATTATTCGCGACACGGCTTCCCATATCTCTTTCGGGAAAAACCACGCGATCTGCTCCCACTTTATATAAGACTTTACCATGGCGTTCGTTTTGGGCCTTTACAACAATTTGTTTAACTCCAAGTTCTTTGAGGATGAGTGATGTCAGTATACTTGCCTGGATATCTTCACCTATTGCCACGACAACAACATCAAAGTTCCGAATACCTAATTCCTTTAGCGAATGCTCATCGGTCGAATCCGCTTGAACAGCGTAGGTAACATATTGGATATGCTCCTGAATCCTCTCCTCGCTGGAGTCAATCGCCATCACGTCATAGCCCATCTCATATAAGGTCTTTGCGACACTAGAGCCAAAACGCCCCATCCCAATAACCGCAAATGTCTTCGCAGCCATGAATTTTTCCCCCTGTACCGGATATAATGCTTCATTATAGCATAGCCATTTTTAGGAATGCGAATGGAATCATCTTTTTTAGGGTCAGGATGAAAAGGGGGTAGGTCACAAACAATAGAAAAGTGATGAACTATTAGATCTAATAGGGGATGGTAGGCATTTCAAGGGGGGCAGGCTGGTTGATAACGGGAGTTATTCCGACTATCCAACCACTTTAGACTGAAGAAGTGTAAAATAAGCGGACTTTTTCCGGCTAAACCTTAACTATTTCCGCTAAAAATTATCCATTTTTAAAAAAAGTCGGACTTTCTCCTGTTATCTCAACCCTGCCTCATTCCATTTAGCCCGATGTCCCCGCCTTATTAAATCCAACAAAAGGAGGCCGCGCTTAAAGATGAGTATCAGCCAAGTTAACTTAAGGCAAGCTGTCATTGCCAATGTCGCTGATTCATCCCTTGGCGAATTGAGAAGCACCATCGTCGATGCCATTGAAAGCCAAGAAGACAAGACGCTACCTGGACTCGGAGTTCTGTTTGAAGTTCTCTGGAACCAATCTGATCCTTCCAAGCAAGGTGAAATGTTGCAGTTATTGCATCAGGGGCTAGGACAGAAATAACCACTTGCTAAACATTTATTTTTTCCTCATTTGGGCAGGGGGCAACTTCCTGCCCTTTTGCAGTTTGACCAAAAGAAACAGCTCCTTCGTTGTATAAATGAACAACAAAGGAGCTGTTTTTCTCAAAGCAACTAAACCTGCTTTATTTCCTCTAGCTTGGCTTGATCCAAGCGCTTAATGACCTCAACCAATAGCTTAACCGCGTTCTCGAAATCATCCCGATGAAGGATCGCCGCATGGCTATGGATGTAACGCGTTGCGATACTAATAACCATGGAAGGAACCCCTTTGTTATGCAGGTGTAGGCGACCAGCATCAGTCCCTCCACCAGCCACGGTATCGAACTGGTAAGGAATGGACAACTGCTCCGCCGTTTCTACCACAAAGTCGCGCAACCCCCGATGTGGAATCATGGAAGCATCAAACAATAAAAGCTGAGGTCCTCCCCCAAGCTTAGACTGTGCATCTTCCTTCTTGATTCCTGGCGTATCCCCCGCGATACCGACATCGACAGCAAAAGCAATGTCTGGCCCTACAGCATGAACGGACGTTTGCGCTCCACGCAGCCCGACTTCTTCCTGAACGGTTCCGACGCCGTAAACCTCGTTGGGATGACCTTCCTCTTTTAAACGACGAAGGACTTCAATCGCAATAGCGCAGCCAATTCGGTTATCCCAAGCTTTCGCCATCATCAGCTTCTCATTTTTCATGACCGTGAAAGGACAAATCGGTACGACGGTGTCCCCTGGCCTTACACCAAAATCCTCAGCTTCTTCCCGGCTGGAGGCGCCAATATCAATGAACATATTCTTCTTATCAACCGGTTTTCTTCTCGCCTCAGGCGAAAGGATGTGTGGCGGTGTGGATCCAATCACTCCTTCAATCGGCCCCTTCCGAGTCAAAACAGTTACTCTTTGGGCTAGCATGACTTGTTCCCACCAGCCCCCAAGGGGCTGAAAGCGCAAAAATCCCTTATCCGTAATCATCGTAACCATAAATGCCACTTCATCCAAGTGCCCGGCTACCATCACTTTCGGTCCTTCTACATTGCCGGTTCGTTTAGCAATCAAACTTCCCAAATTATCGGTATATACCTCATCCGCATAAGGAGATATGTACTTTTTCATCACTTCTCTAACAGGTCCTTCATGTCCTGGAGCCCCAGGAGTCTCCGTCAGTTCTTTAAACATCTCTAAAGTTTTATCTTCCATTCTATCCCTCCTTATTACGGTTGGGGCTTATCATGCCCTATTCCATTCATTATAACTTAATTTTCCAGTATTTGCACATTGGATAGAGCACCCGTAAAATACACTGGCCCTTTGCCTGTACCATAATAGACAATTAACAAATGAGGCTCTTCCTTAATTTCCCCTTGCTCTAAGTAAAGCGGCAAATCAAAAGGAATCACCTCGAGAACCGCATGCTTATGAAGCGCCTTTTCATCCAAGCCCAAGCCGGCAAACTCTCCTCCTAACCATAAAGGATTGTCCGCCACAAGACGCATATAGCGCTGCTGCTCCTGCTTTTCCATGTCAAACGTCCACCAAGTCTTACGCGGCTTATTCTTTTGGGACAGGAAGTAATCCAATTGCATCAAGCCCTTAATAACCGAAAGGTTTTCGACCTGAGCCTCTTTGAGAAAGTCATACAGCCTCGTAAATAAGTCCTCAAGCTGATGCCCAATTCTTTGCCAGCCTCGTTGTTCCCAATAGTCCCCAAATTGCTGGAAGAAGTCAAAAGGGGTTTCAAATGTTCGCGTAACGAGAAACTCAAGGGTCAGATCCATCCGATGGGCATTCCAATATTTTTCCAGCACATCCTCTACCCTTTTAATCTTAATGATATCGCTAAATGGCAAAACATCATTGCCCAAAATTTCATAGGGAGAATGCTCCATCCACACATACCCATACTTCTCTGCGTTCAAGCGGACCCCTGTCCCCCTAAGCATCTTCAAAAAGCCTAGCTGCAGTTCCTCTGGCCGCAAGGCAAAAACATCGTTAAATGTCTTTCGGAAAGACTGATAATCCTCTTCGGGAAGTCCAGCAATCAAATCAAGGTGCTGGTCTATATTTTTTGCTTCTTTCACTGTCTTTACCGTATGGCTGAGCTTTTGAAAATTCTGCTTCCGATTAACGATCAGATTTGTTTCATCCCTTGTGGATTGAACCCCGATTTCAAAACGAAAAATCCCGGGAGGGGCATTTTTGGCTAAGTAATCTAATACTTCCGGTCGCATGATATCCGCCGTAATTTCAAATTGAAAGACGGTACCGCTATGGTTTTGGATAAGAAATTCAAAAATCTCCAATGCATAATCCCTTTTAATATTAAAGGTCCGGTCCACAAACTTGATCAGCTTGACCCCATTGTCTATCAAATATTTCAGTTCCTGCTTGGTTCGCTCGATAGGAAAGTATCGAACCCCGACCTCGATAGAGGATAAACAAAAGCTGCAAGAAAAAGGACATCCCCTTGAGGTTTCAAAATAGGCCACCCTGTTTCGCAGCTCAGGGATATCCTCAAATCCTTGAAAAGGGGAAGGAATATCATTTAATTCCAGTTTCGGTCGCGGAGGATTGATTACGGTTGTCCCGTCTTTCCGATAGGCCAGTCCAAAAACCATATGGTATTTTTGATCACCTGAGATCTCCTGCAGCAGGTGATGGAACGTCTCCTCCCCTTCCCCCACCACGATAAAGTCAACGGAAGGCAGTCTCTCCATCCAGTATTCCACGTCGTAAGAGACCTCTGGTCCCCCTAGTACCACCTTCAGTTCGGGCCTAATCTTCTTAAGCATATCAATAGCGATAATGGTCTCTTCGATGTTCCAGATATAACAGGAAAAACCCACCACATCAGGCTCGTGAAGAAATATGTCGGTCACAATATTCATCGGTGTGTCTTTTATCGTGAATTCCCTCATCTCAATTGGGAAATCCTTCTGACAATAGGCTTTCAGATAGCGAAGGGCTAATGATGAATGTATGTATTTGGCATTCAAGGTTGCAATAACCGTATTCACAACGTAAACCTCCTTCCCTTTCGCGGTTATTATTGGTTTTGCCTCCGGGACCAGGTTTTAGTCACCTTGGCGATCATTTCATTTTATCTCACTATTAAGTTTAAATTCAATGAATCTATTTGCAGCATCCATCCGTATATAAAGGTAGCTGTTCTAATCTCGCCATAGTTTGGAGGAAGGACCTTGATTCTTATCTTTCGCACGTTATTATTCATCCTTATAGCGATTGCTTTTTACTGGTGCTTTCGATTTTTCTTAAATCCTCAGCGTAAGCTTGCTCAAGCTCTCCAAGAAAAACGAACACTGATCATGGACGATAAGAGCAGTGTCCATCGAAATATCCTGATTGCCTATAAAGGGGTACTGTTCGAAGGGGAAAAGTATATGGGTACCACGCCGGATGCCTTTCGAATCATCAAGATTCATATTTGGGCGAGAGACAATCAGAAATTAGTTGGCCTGGAAAAAAAGGACTTTGAGGACCTTAAGCAACTGGTTCACGGAAGATATCCATTTGCAGAGATTTCGTGGAAAAGTCCCATTAAGGAATTTTTGCAAGATAGAATCAGTGATCGCTAGCCATAATTAAAGGGGCTGACTCATACGATGGAGTCAGCCCCTTTCTAATGCCAATCGCAATTATTGCTTCATGGCTTCAATAATGAAATTGGTCATTTCTTCAGTTCCTACTGCGCTATCCTTATCTTCAGCGATATCGCCGGTGCGGATTCCTTTATTCAGGATGCTCTCTACTGCATTCTCAATTCTTTGAGCAGCTGCATCCAACCCTAAAGAATAACGAAGCATAAGGGCTGTAGAAAGAATGGTAGCTACTGGATTCGCAATTCCTTTTCCTGCAATATCAGGCGCAGATCCATGAACCGGCTCGTATAATCCGAGACTTCCATCACTTAGGCTTGCAGAAGCCAGCATTCCGATAGAACCTGTTAACATGGCAGCCTCATCGCTTAGGATATCCCCAAACATGTTTTCTGTTACAATAACGTCAAATTGCTTCGGAGCACGAACCAATTGCATCGCGCAAGCATCGACTAACATATGGCTTAACTCTACGTCTGGGTAGTCCGCAGCCACTCTATCCACTACGCTTCTCCATAGACGGGAGCTCTCCAACACGTTCGCCTTATCGACGGAGACTAGTCTCTTATCCCGCTTACGAGCGATCTCAAAGGCAGTTCGTGCGATGCGCTCCACTTCATCTTCATTGTAAATGAGGGTGTCTACAGCTACATCGCGGCCATTCTCATCCTGGTATCTCTTCTTCTCACCAAAGTAGATTCCGCCAGTCAACTCTCGAACCACCATGAGGTCTACCCCAGCCACAACCTCCTCCTTTAATGAGGAAGCTTTAGCCATACATTCAAACATCATGGCTGGACGAAGATTCGCATATAAGCCAAGCGCTTTACGAATACCCAACAGACCTGTTTCAGGGCGAAGATGTCCTGGGTTATTATCCCACTTTGGACCTCCAACGGCACCAAGAAGGACGGCATTGGCATTTTTGGAAATATCGATTGTAGCCTGAGGAAGCGGAGTTCCATCCTCATCGATAGCGCATCCGCCAAGACGGCCATATTCAAAATTGAACTTAACTTGTTCTTGTTCTGCAACAACAGCTAATACCTTAATGGCTTGCTCAATAACCTCTGGTCCAATTCCGTCTCCCGGCAGGACAGCAATTTTAAATTCTCTCATCTTTCTTTCCAGCCTCTTTTCTTGTCCTAGCTTAGTGTCGTACTCATTGGTTCTTGGTCAGAGATGGCCACTGCATCTCCTCGTTTGGCAATGATCTTATTGATTGCACGGATATAAGCTTTAGCGCTCGCTTCCAGTACATCCGTACTAACTCCCCGCCCTTGGACAGAAATTCCGTTTTGGCTAAGTCTGACATACACTTCCCCTAGGGCATCTTTACCATGTGTAACGGAAACAATCTTGTAATCATCTAAGCTTACTTCTTCTTCCGTTACTCGGTCGATGGCTTTATAAATGGAATCAACAGACCCATTTCCTACGGAAGCCTCTTCCTTTAGCTCGCCATTCGCCAATCTGACCCTCACGCTTGCCGTTGGTACGGACAAATTCCCATAAGAAAGCTGCAGGGATTCAAGAACGTAGGTTTCAGGGATTTCCACAATTTTCGCATCCAGCAAGGCAATGATATCCTCATCGGAAACTTCCTTCTTTTTATCACACAAATCTTTAAATTTCTTGAAAGCTTCATCGACTTGCTCTTGCTCTAGGTGGTATCCGAGTTCTGAAATCTTATCCTTGAATGCATGGCGGCCGGAGTGTTTTCCTAAGACCAGCTTGTTAGACTTGATGCCGACCGATTCAGGGCGGATAATTTCATAAGTCGTAATTTCTTTCAGTACCCCATCCTGGTGAATGCCTGATTCGTGAGCATAAGCATTCGCGCCTACAATCGCCTTATTTCCTGGAACTATCATTCCCGTTAGGCGGCTGACAAGCTTGCTTGTGCGGGCAATTTCAACAAGATTTAAATCTGTTGTTGCTTGATAGTAATCCTTGCGGGTTTCAAGCGCCAGCGCCACTTCTTCTAATGCTGCATTCCCCGCGCGTTCGCCGATGCCATTGATCGTTCCCTCTACTTGCGTAGCCCCCGCCTCAATGGCAGCCAAGCTGTTAGCTACAGCCATTCCAAGATCGTCATGGCAGTGGCAGCTTAGCTTAATTTCTTCGATTCCAGGTACATTCTGCCTCAATTGCCTAAAGATATTTCCATAGTCATGCGGCGTCATATACCCAACGGTATCTGGAATGTTGATAATCTTGGCTCCTGCTTTAATCGCAGCTTCGACTACTTCACAAAGATAATCGATTTCTGTGCGTGCGGCATCTTCTGCTGAAAATTCAATTTGGGAAAAGAATTTCTTCCCATAATTGATAGCAGCAACCGCCTGTTCAATTACTTGCTCCTTATTCAAGCGAAGCTTGTGCTTCCTATGAATGGGAGATGTCGCGATGAAAACATGAAGACAAGCACTTTCAGCACCTTTCAATGCTTCCCAGGCCTTGTCGATATCATTTTGGACGGATCGTGATAGGCTTACTACGGTCGAATTCTTGATCCTCTTAGCAATTTCCTGTACAGATCTTAAATCGCCGGGGGAAGCAGCAGCAAATCCTGCTTCCATCCTCGTTACACCTAGTCTTTCTAGCTGTAAAGCAATCTCGATCTTCTCGTCCGTACTCAGGTTGACGCCCGGGGATTGCTCTCCGTCACGCAAAGTTGTATCAAAGATCTCAATTTTTCGCATGGTGCTACCACCTCCACGGCATTTTAATTTTATTACTTCTTAATCCAAGCCATCATTTCTCTTAATTGCTTACCTACTTGCTCTAATTGGTGTTCGCTCTCGATACGGCGGCGAGAACTGAACGCTGCTCTGTTCGATTGGTTCTCAAGGATCCAATTGCGAGCGAAAGTACCGTCTTGGATTTCAGCCAATACCTTCTTCATTTCTGCTTTTGTATTTTCATTCACGATTCGCTTACCTGTGCTGTAATCCCCGAATTCAGCTGTATCACTGATGGAATATCTCATGTACTCCAATCCGCCTTCGTACATTAAGTCAACGATAAGCTTCAATTCATGCAAGCACTCGAAATAAGCGATTTCTGGCTTATATCCAGCTTCAACCAATGTTTCAAAACCTGCTTTTACCAATTCAGCAGTTCCTCCGCAAAGGACAGCTTGCTCACCGAACAAGTCAGTTTCTGTTTCTTCACGGAAAGTTGTTTCAATAACACCCGCACGAGTAGCTCCAACTCCGCTTGCATAAGCCAATCCGATTTCCTTTGCTTGGCCGGAAGCATTTTGTTCTACAGCGATAAGACCTGGTACTCCGAAACCTTCAACAAATACGCGGCGAACTAGGTGTCCTGGTCCTTTTGGAGCTACCATTACAACGTCAACATCAGCTGGTGGCTGGATTTGTCCGAAATGGATGTTAAATCCGTGGGAGAAGAAAAGGGCAGCGCCTTTCTTTAAATTAGGCTGAATATCTTCTTTGTAAACTTTCGCTTGCGTTTCGTCTGGAAGAAGAATTTGTACTAAATCTGCTTGTGCTACAGCTTCAGCTACAGGGAATACTTGGAAACCATCCTGCTCCGCTTGGTTCCAAGAGCGTCCTGGACGAAGTCCGATGATAACGTTGAATCCACTGTCTCTTAGGTTTTGAGCTTGAGAGTGACCTTGGCTTCCATATCCGATTACAGCAATTGTCTTTCCTTCTAATACCTGACGATTTACATCCTTTTCATAATACATAGTTACCATTGTTTATTCCTCCTAGTGTGTTTTCATTGTTTGGTTTAATGTTAGCTTATCTTACACAATAATTGCTTGGTATTACCTCATCTTCTATACTACACTTTATACTTTCACTGCAGCCATACTTCTGGCCATAGCGGTGAGACCAGTCCGGGTTAATTCACGAATGCCATACGGGCGAAGCAATTCCGTTAAGGCATCAATTTTTTCTGAATCCCCGGTTGCCTGGACAATTACCGATTGAGGACCGACGTCCACGATGGCTGCGCGGAACGGTTCTACAATACCGGTAATTTCCATGCGGGTAGCTGGACTTGCGTCCACTTTAATGAGAACAATTTCTCGAGAGACCATCGATCCAGCACTTAAGTGCTGGACCTTGATCACGTCGATCAGCTTATGAAGCTGCTTCATGACTTGTTCGAGCGTTCTCTCATCTCCAGTGGTCACGATAACCATGCGGGAAAGGCCCTTTTCCTCGGCGCTTCCGACAGTAATGCTGTCGATGTTAAATCCGCGCCTACCGAAAAGATTCGCAACGCGAGCTAATACCCCAGGCTGATCATTAACCATTACGGATATGGTATGTTTTTGCATCTACTCCTCATCTCCCATTGTCATCTGATCCAATGTACAACCGGACGCTACCATTGGATATACATTTTCCTCCGGCTCTACGACGAATTCTACCACAACTGGTCCCTTATGGTTCAGGGCTTCCTGCCACACCTCGCGTGCCTGTTCTTCAGTTTCTGCACGCAATCCCTTCACTCCGTAAGCCTCAGCGACTTTTACAAAGTCAGGGCTGTGAGACAAGTCAATATGGCTATAACGGTTATCATAGAAGAGCTCTTGCCATTGTCTTACCATGCCAAGACATTTGTTATTGATAATCACAATCTTGACAGGGATATTATGCTGCGATACAACGGCCAGCTCTTGGATGTTCATCTGGAATCCGCCATCTCCATTAATGGACACGACCGTGCGTTCCGGATGGGCAAATTGGGCGCCAATGGCTGAGGGGAAACCAAATCCCATGGTTCCTAGTCCACCGGACGAGATAAGGGAGCGTGGATGCCTAAACTTATAATATTGAGCGGCCCACATCTGATGCTGCCCAACATCCGTCGTAACAATCGCTTCCCCTTCCGTTGTTTCATAGATCATCTCAATAACCGCTTGCGGCTTGAGATTTCCATTCTTCTTATAGGAGAAGGGGTGGGCTTCCTTCCACTCATTCAATTGCTGAAGCCACTCGGAAGTTTCAGCTTGAACCGCCTTAGGAAGGGCTACTTCCAGTACCACCTTAACATCCCCTACAAGCGGGATCATCGTCTCTACATTTTTGCCTATTTCTGCTGGATCGACATCGATATGGATAATTTTTGCATTAGGAGCAAACTCTTTGGTTCGTCCCATGGTGATCCGATCATCAAATCGGTTCCCGATACCGATGAGGAGATCACAGTTTAAAATAGCCTGATTGGAAACGAAGTTCCCGTGCATTCCCGGCCAGCCAAGTGCCAGGGGATGTGTTCCCGGAAAGCTGCCTAATCCCATCAGCGTACAGATGACCGGGATCTGAGTCTTCTCTGCAAAAGCAATAAGCTCCTTTTCCGCACCTGCCGCAATCACGCCTCCGCCTGCCATGATAACAGGTTTCTTGGCTTCAGAAATCGCCTTGATCAGCCGATCAACCTGCATCTTGTTCGGTTTTATGGTCGGATTGTATCCTCGAAGATTAACTGTTTCGGGATAATAGAACGGGGCGGATGCATTATTGACATCTTTCGGAACATCGATTAGGACAGGTCCAGGGCGACCGGTTGTCGCAATATGAAAGGCTTCCTTCACGATTCGAGGGAGCTCCGTCACATCCCGAACAAAAAAGTTATGCTTCGTAATGGGTAAGGTGATTCCCGTAATATCCGCTTCTTGGAAGGCATCAGTCCCAATAAGGGATTGAGGTACATTTCCCGTGATGACAACCAGCGGAATCGAATCCATATAGGCTGTAGCAATTCCCGTAACTAAATTTGTTGCCCCTGGCCCAGAAGTGGCAATGACTACACCGGGCTTGCCTGTTGCTCTGGCGAAACCGTCCGCCGCATGAATAGCTCCTTGTTCATGTCTTGTTAATATGTGCTTTAGATGGCTGCCGTAAAGAGAATCGTAGATAGGAAGCACTGCCCCTCCCGGATAACCGAATACATATTCTACGTTCTCCAGCAGCAAGCACCTCAACAAAGCATCTGACCCGGTAATGACTTCCCCTTGCTCAATCGGGGGAACCTCAGGTCTGCCTACAACCAAAGCCACATCTCTGCTCATGTTCTCTCCTCCTGGATTCTTGATATCATAAACCAAAACGAAGTTATAAATTTCTGACAGTACAAAAAAAGAAAGCCTTTTCACCCCTGCACTATTATGTGCATTTCTTGGGGCGAAAAGGTCCGCGTACCACCCAAATTCACTATCACCTCGCGATGACAGCCTCAGCAGGTGCAATATTGCACCGTCGCACTTAACGCGTGCCAAACGTCTTCCCCTACTTGCAACCGTTCAGAGAAGCAGCTCAGAGGTGAGTAGAAAAAGGCATTGCTATCCGGTTTCCACCATCCCGGACTCTCTTTAAACAAACATTCCTTTATCGTTATCCTCTTCAGTGCCTGTATAAGACAAAAAATCAAAAAATACAAAACAAAAAATTATGATGTTAGGAGTTATTATAGTAATACGGGCGGATTTCGTCAACCATTTTCAGAATTATTATTTTGGTTTTTATCGGGTATTATTCATTTCACAGCAAAAAATCTACGAAACTCGAGGTTTCGTAGATTTTTTAAGGGAGTCACTATCCATTTCGCAGACCATTTATTAGAACTTGAACCACTTCAGGGCGGGAAAATTCTGGCGGGGGCATTATTCCTTCTTTTAGCATTTTTCTCACTTTTGTACCAGAGAGAACGATGCGGTCATCGGAACTATGAGGACAAGTTTTATAGGAGGCCATACCGGCACATTTCTTGCAAAAAAAGCTGTGTTCAAAGAATAGCAGCGATATGCCTAACTCTTCTGATGTAAACTGTTTGAAAATCTCTTGTGCTTCGTAGGTTCCATAATAATCCCCAACCCCCGCATGATCCCGTCCTACAATGAAATGGGTGCATCCATAGTTTTTCCTTACCATGGCATGAAAGATCGCTTCACGAGGCCCTGCATAGCGCATAGCAGCGGGAAAAACGCCTAGGAAAACCCTTTGCTCCGGATAATAGTTCCGAAGAAGGACCTCATAGCTCGCCATTCTGACTTGTGCGGGAATATCGTCTGATTTGGTTTCTCCAACCAGAGGGTTGAGAAACAAACCGTCTACAACCTCCATCGCTGCTTTTTGAATATATTCGTGAGCCCGATGAACCGGATTGCGGGTCTGAAAGCCAACTACTGTCCTCCACCCTTTTTTTTCGAAGATTTCTCGAGTTTCTGCAGGGGTAAAATAATACTCCTCAAATGCTCCCCCTGACGGCCTTTCAAACACACTTATAGGGCCCCCTAAGTAAATACTAGGCCGGCGGTAAAGGTGTGCTACACCCGGGTGAGCTTCATCAGCCGTTTTGTAGACCTCTTTGGCTTCCAACACTTTATCCGGTTCAAACATGCTTTCCACCTTCATGAAAGCACGAATAACCCCTTCTCTGTCCTGCAATGCGATACGATCACCTAAACGAATGCAGCGCGCTTGATTTTCATCTACCGCCAAGGTAATGGGCAAGCTCCAAACGGTCCCATCAGCTAAACGCATATGGCTCACGACGCTCTGGTAATCTTCCTCTGACATAAATCCAGTCAATGGCGAAAAGGCACCGATCCCAATGCATTGGATATCAGAGAGTGCCCAAGGATCTAAAGGGATGCAAAATAATCCCTCTGCTTCTTTCCGGTAATACTCTTTATCTTCAGGAGCGAGTATGCGGTTAACAAGTTCTCCTCCGTGCGGAGTAATCGGTGCCATCCTAATCCCCCTTATGCAATCCGCATTCAGTCTTAGCAAAACCGCTCCATCTCCCGGAACGCGGATCCTCGCCTGGCCGAACAGGCTTGGTGCAGACCGAACAGCCAATACTCGGATAGTCTTGATCGTGAAGTGAGTTGTAGGGAACCTCAAATATATGGATATAGTTCCAAACATCCTCTAGGCTCCAATAAACCAACGGGTTAATTTTAACTAGCTGAAACCTTTCATCCCACTCAACCTGTTCAGCATTTGCCCGCGTGACGGATTGTTCTCTGCGAATTCCAGTAATCCACGCCTTTTGCTCTTTTAATATCCTCGTCAGCGGTTCAACCTTTCTAATGGCACAGCATCGGTTCGGATCTGTAGCCCACAGTTGATCACCAAACGATTCTGCCTGTTCCTTTAAGGTAATCGCTGGCTTCATTTGAATGAACTCTATCTTATATTTTGCAGCCAAGCGATCCCTTGTTTCGTACGTCTCTTCGAAATGCTTATCTGTATCCAAATAAAAGATTCTCGGTTTCTCTACGACTTTGCATAGCATATCAACAAGCGCTACGTCCTCTGCCCCAAAGCTGCAGGCCAGAACCATCTGTTCGCCAAACTGCTGGTAAGCCCATCGCAGCAATTTATGAGGAGATTCATCCTTCATGGAACGGTTCACTTCTTCTATTGAAAAATCCAGAATTTCCATAAGACACCTCCCTAGTAATCGCCTTTTCCGTACATATTCTATGCACTGGGACATATAGGTTGATACCCAATAGTGATGTTAAACCCAGAAGAGATAAGCCCAAAAAAAAAAGAAGAGGACGATTCGCTCGTCCTCTTCTTTGTACTTGCTATATTAAGCGTTCACCTTTTGTTTAGCCACGTTCGCAAGTTCAGCAAAAGCAGCCTTATCATTTACAGCAAGGTCAGCAAGCATCTTGCGGTTAACATCAACACCTGCTTCTTTCAATCCGTGCATCATTTTGCTGTAAGACAAACCATTGATGCGCGCAGCTGCATTGATACGAGTGATCCACAATTTGCGGAAATCACGCTTGCGCTGACGGCGGTCACGGTATGCATAAAGCAAAGACTTCATGACTTGAGCTTTTGCAGTTTTAAATAAACGGTGTTTGGAACCGAAATAACCTTTAGCTAGTTTAAGAACCTTTTTGCGGCGTTTGCGAGTAACGGTACCACCTTTAACTCTTGGCATAACATTTCCCTCCTAGAATCTATACGATCAATCAGTGTTCAATTACAAATAAGTTAACATTTGCTCAATGCGTTTTTGGTCGCCTTTGCTTACGATAGCGCCCTTGCGAAGCTTGCGCTTACGCTTAGAAGTCTTGCTCTCTAGCAAGTGGCTCGTATAGGCATGGTGACGGCGAATTTTACCGGAACCGGTCTTTTTAAAGCGTTTTTGAGCTCCCTTATGGGTTTTCATCTTTGGCATTTGAAATATCCTCCCATCTACAGATGCAGCTATTTATCGGCCTTAGGTGCTAAGATCATGAGCATGCTGCGTCCTTCCATTTTAGGGGAACGCTCCACGATGCAAAGTTCTTTCACCTGTTCAGCCAGCTTTTCCAAAACATTTCTTCCTATTTCAGAATGAGTGATGGCCCGTCCGCGAAAACGGATGCTAAGCTTCACTTTATCACCTTGCTCCAAGAACTTCTGAACATGGCGCAATTTAGTCTGAAAGTCATGTTCTTCAATTGTTGGCGACAAGCGGACTTCCTTGATGCTGATCACCTTTTGGTTCTTACGAGCTTCCTTATCTTTCTTGCTCTGCTCATATCTGAATTTGCCGTAGTCCATAACACGACATACAGGCGGTTTTGCCGTCGGCGCCACTGCAACCAAATCAAGATTAGCCTCTTGAGCCATTTGCAAAGCTTCTCTCAAAGGAATAATACCTACTTGTTCACCATTAGCACCAACAACCCGAACTTCCCTTGCGCGAATCGCCTCATTGATTAAATGTTCCTTACTAATTGCCTGCCACCTCCACAGTTTTTTGCAAGATATGTGAAACTCTTGCTACCCTCATTACTTCAATCAAGCAACGGAAACAAAGCAAAAATGCAGACACCATAGGCGCCCGCATAATAGTTCTTCAAATAAAAGAACTTCATTCATTGACCTGTCAACAATCCAATGGACGTCGCATCAGGTGAGAAGCGGACGCTTCTGCTTTGATTACCCGTTATTCTCGCTTAACAATTTCTAATTATAACAAACGATCTAGAAAAGTCAACTTCAAAATTAATTAATTCGTAAAAGAAGATGCTCCATCGCTCTTTAAAAGCCCTTTACACTTCTTGCAGGTACGGCAAACTTGAATATTCGGTTCAAATATTTGCCTAATGGTGTAAATGATATGGTGGTTTGGTTGCTCCGTATGTACGACTAGCTTTTCCGGTGCCAATGAAATGAGAGAATGCAAAATCGCATCTTCATAACTCGCTTTTGCTTCCGGCGATTTTTCATTCACTGTCGGATGAATCATTGTCCATCCCTGATTATACAGCAACAAATTGCGGTCATCAATGTGAATAAGATGGACCAGGGGATGCACACTTTCCTTATTGTTCAAAAAGTGGCGCAAAAGGCAAATAAACTCCTTATTCTCCTTTTCCACCCAATATTCATCAAGTGCGTGCTCTATGGCTGACCTCCAGCCCTCCCACTGCTCCTTTAATCGAAACCGGATGAACCCTTCTACGGCCAACTGGTTCTCAAGCAAAAAAAAGTCCATAGCTTTGGCAGCTATCCCTTGCTTGAGCTGAGACTTCCTGGCCGTTTCCGCTTCCTCGCCCAGCTCATCCAGGTTCAGAAGAAAAAAGGTATATTTGGATATATCGTCAATCTGCTTCTCATCATCAAGAGCAAACTCCTGAACAAGTATTTCACGCAGAATATCCTTCTCTTTATGCTGAACAATAAACTCAGCAAGCGCAAAACTCATCGCTTGACGGATGATATCAAACGTATCAACCGTATGTTCATGCATCGGCCAAAATTGGCAATGGAAAAAAATTCGCTCAGAGTCTTCACGCTCATCAATATGATATTTAACGAGCTTATTCGTTAATGAACGCAACTCACTATGTAAAATATCCCTGAATTGGGACAGATTCTTTTCATTTTTAGGCAAAGCAACCTGAATCACTTTCATGGCCCACCTCCCCTGCTAATGGATGTGTTAAATTTTGGTTCTTTATTTCATAGTATATGAACACATAGAGGGGTTATACGTCATGATTAAGAATTGATTGCTCCCTCAATTAAATATGAAAAAAAACCACTCGATGCTAATCAAGTGGTTGGTAAAAGGGAGAGAGAAACATAATAGTGAAGCTCTTGTCTTCCTTATTATTATCTCCCGTTATTTGGGATCTAAACCCCTATTTTCCGTTTTTTCTTGTAAGAGATCGCACGACAACCATTAAAGACCAGCCAAGCAAGCCAAGCACGGCTAGAACGATAACAATTTGAGTAAATACTAAAAATCCCCAGCTCATGATTCACCAATCTCCTAGCTTAATTTTGCATGACAAAATCCGTCTCTGCCGATTCACCTTCTTTAAAGACACGCAGGATCTCGTATTTCGTATTGCGCTGGGCCGGAATTTTTCCTGCTTCGCGAATCAGCCGCAAGATTTCATTGGTATTCACCTTATGCGTGCAGGCCGCAGCGGATACAACATTTTCCTCCATCATTGTGGATCCGAAGTCATTGCATCCGAAGCGAAGGGATTGTTTGCCGACTTCAGGCCCCATCGTGACCCACGAGGATTGGAAGTTTGCGATATTGTCCAGCATAAGCCGACTGATCGCAACTGTTTTCAAATATTCATCTGCGGATACGCGCTCCGCCTTCAGATTCGTATTATCCGGCTGGAAAGTCCAGCTGATAAAAGCCTTAAAGCCCTTGGTTTCATCCTGGGCTTCACGAATGCGCAGCATGTGCAGGATTCTTTCTTCGTAGGTCTCCCCGAATCCGATCACCATTGTAGCTGTCGTATGCAGCCCTTCGCGATTAGCTGCCTTCATGACGTCAATCCATTCTTTCCAAGACCCTTTCTTTCTGCTTATCTTCATTCTTGTTCGGTCATCTAAAATCTCAGCACCCGCTCCAGGCAAGGAATCAAGACCGGCAGCATGAAGCTCTTGCAGAACCGTTTCAACAGGCAAATTGGAAACCTCAGCAATTCGCACAATCTCAGCTACTGATAGGGAATGCATCTGGATCTGGGGAAATCTCTCCTTAATTTTGCGAAGCAGCTGAGTATAATAATCCAGCTTAAGGCCAGGATGCGTCCCGCCTTGCATTAGGATCTCCGTTCCTTGAACATCTACCGTTTCCTGGATCTTTTGCAGAATCTCCTCATCTGATAGCACATAGCCTTCTTCATGTCCGGGGGGGCGATAGAATGCGCAAAAGCGGCAATACGTATCACAGACATTCGTGTAATTGATATTTCGGCCAATTACAAACGTAGTGATCGGCTCCGGATGCCACTTTTTCACGATTTCGTTCGCAGCGTTTCCTATCTTCTCTAACTCAGAACTCTCATACAGAAGAATGCCGTCTTCTAGCGTTAAGCGTTCTCCTTGAAGTGCCCGGTCCAGAATATGGTCAATAGACATTGCGGTCCCTCCTTGAAATTGCTTATCTTTATGATATCTCACTCCTGATGCATGCGACGGTTTAAGCCATCCACGAGATAAGCATCTGTATAGTGAATAATTCTTTCCATAATTCTCTTCGCCTTCATGGTCTCAATGCCCCCTTTTGCCGAATGGGACAAGTGTTCTTCCAGCATGGCATAATCGTAGTTGGAGGAATAAAGCGTCGGCAGGTTTTCCGAAATCCGGTATTGCAGGATGGCCCCCAACACCTCATCTCTAGCCCAAGGGGATAAAGACTCCGCTCCAATATCATCTAAAATAAGAACAGGAACCTTCTTCAAAGCGTCAAGCTTATTCTGCAGAGAATGGTCCTGAAAAGAATCCTTAATCTCCCTGAAGAAATCGGGCGTATAGACCATAAGCGATGAAATCCCCCGACTGGATAATTTCCTTGCTGTAGCGGCCAAAAGATAACTTTTACCGACACCTAACGGACCATAGAGATAAATCCCCTTCATCTTTCGCTCTTTGCTTCCCGGCTCCACTTTAAGGCAAAATTCCATAAGCCCGCGGAAAGCTTCAAATCTTTGAGGATCTTGAACAAAGTGCTGAAAACTGGCAGCCAGCACATCCTTTGGTATATAATGGGATTTAATTAAGTTCTCTCTGCGTCTTTGCTCTAAATAATGGTTCCACTTCGAACAAGGGGTATGGACAGTTTCAATGTAGGATGCTGTTTTCGTCAATATAGCCCGATGACCTTTAATCAGATTAGGGCAGCCATTCAATTCTGTACAGCGTTGGCAATGCCCTTGTTCCTGTATCGCTTGGTCAAGCTTTACCATGGAACGCTCCAGCATATCCATTGTCACTTCTGGGTGATCCTGGCAGAACTCCATCACGAGAGGATGATTTATTATACTTTCCTTCAGCTCATCTAGGGAAGGCAGACCAAATGGCTGTTTCCATTTCATACTCGACAGGGTTTGTTTTATCGATTCCATCTTAACCCTCCCTTAATCTATTTCTCCTAAAGCCTTCAATAAATCACGGGCTTGCTTTTTCTGCTCTTCATCCAGTTCTTCTGAATGCTTAGGGGTCTCCTTTATTTGCCTAACAACCCACTCAGGCAAATCATCCTTCTTGGCATTCGGCGTCGTTCGTCTTGAGCCTGAAGCATTGAAAGCCCGCGTATCCTGCTTAGGGCTTCTTGGTTTCAAGTCTTGGTAAAGCTGCTTCGCCTGTTCTAGTGCCTGGTCTACCGTTTGAATCCGAAGCCTTTTCCAGTGAGTCGCAATTTTATAAATCAGAGCCGGAGGCAACTGCTTGTTGTTTGTAAGCATCACGTATTCCAGCAAAACATTAATTACACCTGGCTGAAGCTGGTAGTTTCGGGCCAGCTCATCGACAATTTTCATGTCAGCAGGCGATACCTTCCCTCCCCCTTGATACTGCTCCAATAAAGAGATGGGAGACAACCGGGCCAGCGCTTCTCGATGCTCATCTTCGATCGTTGGCTTCGAGGTTAAAGCAGGATGGGCTGCTTCACTGCCTGAAGGTTTCAATGGCTTGGATTGTACCTCAGGCAGTTGCCCGTTATGATTCGAGGTATACCATTCCTTAGCCAGCTTTCTCAAGCGTTCTGCATCTATTTCATTATCGTCTGTATAGATAAAAGGATCCTGGAGAAAATAAGAAAGTTGCATGTCATGCAACTGGTAGTAGAATACTAATTCCTTTAGAATTTCTCTTTGCTCTTTGCTAAATTTCCTATGTTGGACAGACTTCGGCAAAGACGCCTCCAGAAACGCAAAATCAGGCTCTACCTGATTATAATGAATTTGCCGGCGGGGCTCTACCCTGTCAGCATCCGGCACCGGATAGCTTGACTCCATCTGGTGAAGGAATTGCTCGGTCTCAGATCCAGGAATAATCCGAATTTCGGATGAAGATATACTATGGAAGACCTCATCAAAGCTCTTCGTGATTTCACTTCTGATTCCCTTAACCCCTTCATGGCGGGGAGGTCCAACCAGCCTTTTTCTTAAATGCTCATACTTCACTTTACCCACTCGATTAAGAAGGATAATGCTTAGCATGTCATCTCCAAAAAATGCAGAGGGACTCATCGGGGGCTGCAAAATATATTCATAATTTCGGTTCCCTTGCTCGTCCTCCACTTTAAGAGTTCGGAGCAAACCCACAGCTTCTAGGCATTCCCTAGCCTTTAGGATCTGATTAAGGGATAGTCCCATTAAACTCATCAGGCCCCTATGACTACTCCAAGGTGATTCTTTAGCCTGCAATATCCACTCATGGTATAAGGTTATATACAAGCTAACGGAGTGCGGCCCGATCAAAGGTTGGTAAAGCTGCGTAATAGTCCCCAACTCAAATGAACTCATCTCGCCGGTCGTATTAATTGAGTATATGTCACCAGGAACAATTTCCTTCCAAGCAAACGCCATTGATCGAAAACTCCCTTATCACATGATCTCCTCATTATATCATTGGCTCACCGATTCACCTATACGAAATAATTTCAAGGAAGGGGTTTACTCTTGTTATAGCTTAGAAGCTCTTCCAATTCTTTAATAAATACGTTGATATCTTTAAACTGACGGTACACCGAAGCGAAACGAACATAGGCCACCTCATCCACCTCGTAAAGAGCCTTCATCACCCATTCGCCAATCTCTTGGCTTGGTATCTCCACTTTTCCTGATCCTCTTAACTCCTGTCCAATTTTATCTACGATCTTTTCCAGCGTATCCAAAGGGACTGGCCGCTTTTCACAGGCTCTGACAATTCCTCTCAATATCTTTTCTCTGCTGAATTCTTCCCGTGCTCCATCCTTTTTCACAACTAGCAACGGTGTCTCTTCTACCGTTTCAAAGGTCGTAAAGCGGTGACTGCATGCTTCACATTCTCGTCTTCGACGAATGGACTTGCCTTCATTCACCGGCCTCGAATCCAACACGCGAGTCCCGTTATGCTGACACAGCGGACAACGCATGACTATCACTCCCTAATTGTTTATCCTTAGTGTTATTTTAACATAAACGGAAACAAAAAAAGAAAGGCTTATGTTCTTCCTCTCCCCAGTATGAAAAAAAGCCCAACCGAAGTCGGGCTTTTCGTTTTATTATTGAATCAATTTTTTCGCAGCTTCATATTGATCAGCAGGAAGCGGAATGTATCCTACTGCCTCAGACATAGCTGCAGCATTATCAAGATAATATTGAGTGAAAGCTTTTACTTCAGGCTTTTCAGCTAGTGCCTTGCTGCTAGCATAGATATAAAGGTAACGGGACAACGGCTTGTAAGATCCATTATTGATGGTTTCCATTGTTGGTTCAACTGCTGGTGCATCTGCAGTTTCCTTTATAGGTACAGCCTTCATTTTATCTTGATTTTCAGCATAGTAAGCAAAACCAAAGTATCCAAGAGCGTTCTTATCACCAGTTACTCCTTGCACAAGCACGTTGTCGTCCTCAGAAGCCGTATAGTCAGAGCGGCTGGCTCCCTCTTCGCCGTTTACTGTTTCAGTAAAGTATCCGAATGTACCGGAATCTGTTCCTGGTCCATATAATTTGATTTCTTCAGCAGGCCATCCTTCACGTACTTCCGCCCAAGTCTTCACATTGCTTTCAGGCGCCCAAATTTTATTCAACTCTTCAACAGTCAAATAGTCAACGAAATCATTTTGCGGGTTTACAACTACAGTGATACCGTCAAATGCTACAGGAAGCTCGATTGCTTCAAATCCTTTAGCTTTAATTTCTTCTACTTCTTTATCCTTAATTTTACGGGAAGCATCATTGATATCTGTCTCCCCTGGAATAAATTTCTTAAATCCGCCACTCGTTCCGGAAACCCCAACAGTTACACGGACATCTGGATTAGCGGCTTGAAACTCTTCCGCTACCGCTTCAGTAATGGGGAATACGGTAGAAGAGCCATCTATTAGTACTGTGCCGCTAAGCTTGCTGTCTGCAGCCGGTTGTTCTGCAGGCTTGTCTGTTGCAGGCTGTTCAGCAGCACCTGGTTGTTGAGTTCCACCGCATCCAGTCATAACGGTTACAGCCAGTAATAATGATGACATTAAGAATCCTGATTTTTTTAGAAGTTTCACGATGTATACCCTCCACTTTTTTTAAGTAGTTTTTTCTATCTTTCCCTCACAAGATTTATATTAACAACTTTTTATTGAGGGATTATGTGAAAAACGTTAAGAAAATGTTAAGGTCGCATATTATCTTCCCCCCTTGTTTCTTTAACTAAAAAAGCAGAAGATACATCCCCAGATGCACTTCTGCTTTTTTGTGTTTTATCCAAAACGCCCCATTACATAATCCTCAGTTCTCTTATCCGAAGGATTAGTAAATAGCTTATCCGTATCTTCAAACTCCACGAGCTCTCCCGTTAACATAAAAGCCGTCTTATCGGAGGAACGAGCGGCTTGCTGCATATTGTGAGTGACAATGACAATGCTAAACTTTTGCTTTAAATCATGCAGAAGCTCTTCAATCTTCATCGTAGAAATAGGATCAAGTGCTGAAGTCGGTTCGTCCATTAGAATGACATCCGGTTCTACTGCAATACACCGGGCAATGCACAGCCTCTGTTGCTGGCCGCCAGACAGGCCGCTGGCAGGTTCGTGCACACGATCTTTTACTTCATCCCATAAAGCAACGCTTTTCAAGCTTCTTTCTACAATTTCATCAAGTTCAGACTTTTTATTATTTCCATGAATTCTTTGCCCAAAAATGACATTTTCATAGATCGATTTTGGAAAGGGATTCGGCTTCTGAAAAACCATTCCTACCGTTGTCCGAAGTTGTTCAAGGTTAATGTCGCGATCATAGATATTGATCCCTTGGTAATTGATCTTTCCTTCGACCCGAACACTGGGAACTAGATCGACCATGCGATTAAGGGTTTTAAGAAGGGTTGACTTTCCGCAGCCTGATGGACCAATGATAGCCGTTACTTCGTTTTTCTTTATATCCATATTAATGTTTTTCAGGGCATGATCCTCTCCATACCACAAATTCAGGTTTTCGATATTGAATGCAAACTGGTTTGTTGCTATCATTTGAATCCTCCTGCTAATCCATCTTTTTCTGGAACTTATTTCGTATAAGAACTGCTATAGCATTCATCGTTAACAAAACCACCAACAATACTATGATGCCACCGGCTGCTAATGTATGAAAAGCTTCTTGTGGTCTTGAAACCCAGTTATAGATTTGAATTGGCAAGACAGTGAAGGGATCCATGACACTTTGTGGTGTAAATGCAATAAACGCTGCTGCTCCCACTACAACCAAAGGAGCCGTTTCCCCCACGGCACGAGAAAGGGCAAGAATGTTCCCAGTGATGACTCCTGGCAAAGCGGAAGGCAGGATGACACGAACAATGGTCTGCCATTTCGTAGCCCCCAAGGCAAAGGATGCATGGCGCAATGAATCTGGCACACTGCGAAGCGCCTCTTGGGAAGCGACTATGATAACCGGCAAAATCAGCAGCGTCATGGTCAACGCCCCAGCAAACACACTTCTTTCCAAAGCAAACATCCGGACGAAAATGGTCAATCCTAGCAAACCGTAAACAATCGATGGAACCCCGGCCAAGTTTGAGATATTCATTTGGATGAATCTTGTTATCCAATTTTTCTTTGCATACTCTTCCAAATATAAGGCTGTCCCTACTCCAAGTATAAAAGCCATCGGCGCCGTTAGCCCAATCACCCACAGCGTTCCGAATAATGCTGCTTTTATTCCAGCCTTTTCAGCAAATCGAGATGGGAAA
Source organism: Ammoniphilus soli (assembly GCF_040813775.1). Classification (NCBI taxonomy): domain Bacteria; kingdom Bacillati; phylum Bacillota; class Bacilli; order Caryophanales; family Paenibacillaceae; genus Ammoniphilus; species Ammoniphilus soli. The sequence continues at coordinate 107,072 of NZ_JBEGDL010000009.1, read as the reverse complement.
CTATTCAAAAAGGTGGAGTTGATCGCTCCCGCTCCGTCCATCAAAACATCAGAAATCAATATCACTAACACGATAACCCCAAACATGGTAGCTGCCGTGAATAATGCCTTATAGCTTTTATCTTTGCGTTTTCTTGCCGCTATTTGTTTGTTCTCAGTAAAGGTAGCTTTCATGGTTTAATACTCCTCTCTGTATTTACGAGAGATAAACTGGGCAAGCAAGTTCATGATAAGCGTCATTACAAACAAGGTAGCCCCAACTGCATAAAGCGATAAATATTCCACAGACCCAAACGGCGCGTCACCATGGCTGATCTGGACAATATAAGCTGTCATCGTTTGTATACTTTCCAGTGGATTGAGTGCCATCTTTGGTGTAGCACCTGCCGCTAAAGTTACGATCATCGTTTCTCCAATAGCTCTAGACAAGGACAGGACAACCGAAGCTACGATTCCCGACAAAGCAGCTGGAACAACCACTTTGAGAGAAGTTTCGAGCTTAGTAGCACCTAATGCCAAGGCACCTTCGCGCAAAGCTCGGGGTACAGCGGTCATGGCATCTTCACTGAGAGAAGCTACCATAGGAATGATCATAATACCTACAACGATTCCCGCACTCAAAGCATTGAAGAAGTCAGTTTCTGGCAGGAAAAATCGAATGAACGGGGTAACCAGAGTAAGGGCAAAAAATCCATAAACAATTGTAGGAATACCAGCAAGAATCTCTAGAACAGGTTTTACTATACGTCTTACTTTATCCGGTGCATATTCGCTCAAATATATGGCACTGGCCAAACCAATGGGCACGGCAACCAAGCTTGCGATGAGCGTAATTAATAAGGTTCCTGAAATTAAAGGAAGAATGCCAAAGTGTTGCGGCCTGAATAAAGGAGCCCACTCTAGCCCTGTAAAAAACTCAACAATGCTGACTATTTTAAAGAAGTTAATGGTTTCAAATAATAAAGTGAATATAATTCCTATCGTAGTAAGCACGGATACCAACGCGCACAAGAATAACAAAGCCGGTACAATCCTTTCACTGATGGGCGGCTTCTTTTTCATGTTCGAAGTGCGATCAGAAGTACGTTCCGAAGCTTGGGACCCAGAGACTTTAGTCTTATCCTCGTCTGACACTGAGGCTTCCTTAGTCCTCGCCAATTCTAACACGTAGTTTCCTCCTTTTAATTAAACGACCTAGTAAAATCTATGATGTATGTATCGGACACTCAATAAACCATTCTATAGAAGGATTATTGAATTAACTTTAAGGCATTGTAAATTTTATGTTAAGATTTTCGACAGGTACTTGTTTTTTTCGACATTGATTCAAATAAGGAACCGCCTTGACCAACAAGGCGATTCCTTGCTTCTATACGCGCGTTAATTCTTTGGAAGGTGCACTCACTAGCTTAGGCAATGGACCTTGTCCACGCGGAATTTCCATGCTGTCTATCGTTTTGGCCTCCAGATACTCTGCAATGGCCTGTGCGGCAACATTCGGGTCAATTGTCTCCCCACACGTATAAACATCTACACTGGCATAGCCATGTTCAGGAAAGGTGTGGATCGTTAAATGGGATTCGGAGATGACAACAACACCGCTAATCCCCTGAGGGTTGAATTTATGAAAAGTAACTTCTCGGATATCCGCTCCTGCTTCAAGTGCGGCGTCCACCATCACTTTTTCAGTCATTTCCAGGTTATCTAACATATTCGGATTACATCCCCATAACTCCGCGATGACGTGTCTTCCTAGCGTCTCCATGGAATAATGCTCTTCTTGATTCATGAGTATCCCCCCTTTGACCTTGATCTTATCGTCTCCTACTTTGTGGATTTCATTCAGTGATCTCACCCAAACAAAAAAGCTGTCCAATTGGCTATATACGCCAAATCGACAGCTTTTACGTGTATTATACAGTCACTTGTTGCTTTTTCTTTTCATTCACAGCTTGGGATACATGCTTCACTAGATCTAACACACGACAAGAGTAACCCCACTCATTATCGTACCAGATCAATACTTTAATCTGCTTGTCATTCATCACCATGGTGGATAGCCCATCAACAATAGAGGAGTGCTCGTTGCCATTAAAATCACTGGATACTAAAGGCGCTTCTGTATATTCAATGTATTTGCTCATGGAGCCTTCTGCTGCCTCTTTTAGCACCCGATTGACTTCATCAAGGGTCACGGACTTCTTCACGTTAACAACAAGATCCACAATGGATACATTGGGAGTCGGCACCCGTAGCGCTAGACCATTGAGCTTTCCTTGCAGATGAGGAAGAACTTTACCGACAGCCTTTGCTGCACCTGTAGAAGTCGGTATAATGGCTTGCGCGCAAGCACGGGCTCTTCTCAAATCTTTATGAGGGTTATCTAGGTTTTTTTGGTCATTGGTATAAGAATGGACTGTCGTCATCATGCCATACTCAATCTCAAAGGCTTCATCCAATACTTTTGCTACTGGAGCCAAACAGTTCGTTGTGCATGAAGCATTCGACACGATTGTATGCGCATTATAGTCAAAATCGTTCTCATTGACACCCATTACGATCGTAATATCTTCATTTTTCCCTGGTGCTGTAATGACAACTTTTTTCGCGCCAGCAGCGATGTGCTTGCTTGCACCTTCTTTGTCTATGAATTTACCAGTAGCTTCCACTACAACTTCTACACCAAGTTCACCCCAAGGGAGATGGCTTGGATCTCTATCGCTTAATAGTTTAGTTTCTTTTCCGTTCACAATGATAGCATTATCTTTTACTTCAATTTGATCCGAAATCGTTCCATGAATTGTGTCATACTTTATAAGATGGGCTAGGGTTTCTGCAGGGTAACTGGCGTTAATCGCCACTACTTCAATATTAGGGTCAGAGATGGCCTTGCGAAACACCATCCTGCCAATTCGTCCAAATCCATTTATCCCTATTTTCGTAATCATAAATCAGTTCCCCTTCCACATTTATCACACACTATTTCTCTTATTTATTATAATAAGTATGACACATTTTTCAATCGGTTAATACAAAATAATATAATTTAGAATTTTCAGGCTAGTACACAAAGAAAAAGGCTTACTTAATTTTTAAGCAGCCCTATTGATATACATCCCTATACTTTCCATAAAAATATAAAACGCGTTGAACATAGTGTCTAGTTTCCCCAAAAGGAATGTGACTTATGTTCTGATAGGTTCCATCCCAGTAATCTTCACGAAGCCACCTCTCAACGTTTCCCGGTCCAGCATTGTAAGAAGCAATGACAGCATAATGATTTCGATGAAACTTTTTCTCTAGAAAAGCAATATACCATGAACCAATCTGAATATTTACTTCAGGGTCGTCCAAACGTTGAATATAGTCCTTTGGCATTCGGGCCTGCTCAATGACCCAAGTCGCCGTTTCCGGCATAATTTGCATAAGCCCTGTTGCCCCTTTGTTGGATATGCGCTGATGCTTAAAGTTGCTTTCTATTTGAATGATCGCATAAACCAAATAAGGATCTACGTCGTGTTTTTCCGTTGCAGCATCCACCAGTTCCTCATAGTGAATAGGATATATTGCCTTCCAAAAAAGCGGACTGTTCAATAAATAAAACAAGACAAGCAGAAGGACTATCAAGGTAAACTTACGGTTTAATTTTAATTCCATAATTCCTATTCCTTGGCTAATTTAAAAAATAACGATTCAACCTGTTCCCTTGTTTTTTCTAGAGACCCGCTGTTATCGATGATAAAATCAGCCCATTTCTTTTTATCCTCTATAGGCAACTGCGAGTCAATCCGTCTTTGCGCGTCCTCAGCCGTCAGTTGATCCCTCTCCATTAACCTTTTTAATTGTTCTGCAGGAGGAACATAAACAACAATAACGGCCTCAACGGTGTGCTTCTGTTCGGATTCAAAGAGCAGCGGTATATCCATGATGATTAAAGGGGGATGAATTTGTTTTGCCTCTTCTTTTTTTTCGTTCATTCTTGTCCGAATAAGGGGGTGAAGAATAGCATTTAAATCAGCAAGGGCATTTTTATCCTTAAATACAATGTCTCCTAGGGCCTTTCGATTCAGCTCCCCATTTTCATGAAGGATCTGAGGTCCGAAGCGATGAATAATCGCCTCATGACCTTTTTCCCCAGGCTCTACCACTTCTCGAGCTACTTGATCTGCATCTATAATCACACACCCTAATTGTGCAAACATCTTTGCGACGGTGCTCTTCCCGCATGCAATTCCACCCGTTAATCCCACGATCATGAAAATCTGTCCTTTCATTGCGTTACCATATTTTTGATAGACCAAATATTATTAAAATCACTCCTGGGATAAAGGACATCCGCTTGACCCATTGGATATTGGAGTAAAGAAACCCCAACCTTAATCCAATTAAGATGAATATGGTACATAAGACGGAAAAGAGCAAAGCTGTCAGCCATGGCGAATAACCCATTAGTGCCGCCCCTATCCCTGCTCCGAAACCATCCAAAGATAAGGCTACCCCTAATAAGGCGGCTTCTGCTCCGGTGATAGTGCCGGAACGGTCAACGTCGGCCGCTGTTGGCTTCTTCAGAATATGAATGACTAAGCCTAGCGTTTTAATCTCAATTTTCAAGACGGGCAACGGCTCCGTTGTTTCCATTGCCTCTTCTGAAGCGGCTGAACTCAAAGGGATCTCTGATTGACTGGTTTCCCGATTATGGTACAAGTTAAAAATCGCCCAGCATCCAATACCGATTAAAATGATGGCCCCTATAATGTTCGCGGTTTCCATGCTAATAAATCCCGACAGCCATTTTCCAAGCTGCATGGAAAGCAACACCAAAACCGCTGAACAGCCTGTGATAATGAATATGGAAAAAATGGGGATCTTTATTTTTCGCAAGCCATAACTAATCCCTACTCCAAAACTATCCAGACTCACTGCAAAAGCCAAAGCAAATAGGGATAAATACTCCATTTGCACGTCTTCCCTCCTTCATCATAGCTGTATATAACCATGATATGGAAAAGAAGATAGGCTGTGCCTATGAATCTTTTTTTGGTCGTTTCTGGCACCTAGGACAATAATGTGTTCCTCGGCCACCGACTACGATTTTTAATAATTCCTTCCCGCAGCGAAGACAAGGGGAACCGTTTCGCCCATAAGCTTTCAACTGCTGCTGGAACATCCCCATTTCCCCTTGTCCATTAACATAGGATTTGATGGAGCTTCCCCCTTGCTCAACCGCTTGGGCTAAGGTTTCCCTGATTGCGCGATAGAGCTCCGGAATTTTCCGGGGTGACAGCTGGTCAGCTTCGGTTTCCGGATGAATCTTGGCTTCATAAAGGGCTTCATCCACATAGATATTCCCAAGCCCTACCATAAATTCCTGATTAAGCAGCAGGGGCTTAATTTTCGTCTTTTTTCCTTTGAGTATTCTCTTGAAAAGATCTAAAGTGAACCCAGGATCTAAAGGTTCCGGACCTAGTTTGCTCAATGGCGGGTGGGCCTCTTCTTCTCCCCTCGGCCATATTTCCATAGTTCCAAATTGGCGAACATCCCGATAACGCAGTTCTGTGCCGTCTGTAAAATGAAAGATGACATGGGTATGCTTTTCTATAGGTTCTTCATGATCATACAAACCATACCTGCCTTCCATCCGCAAATGCGAGACCAGTACAATATCCTGCATGACGATTTTTAGGAATTTGCCTCTGCGGAGCACATCCTCAATGACCTGTCCTTCCAGCAGCAATGAAAACTCCAAAATCTCTTGTGGCTTACGGATTATTCGCGGCAAGAATACGCTGACGTTACGGATCTTCTTTCCAGACACCAATGTCTTTAATGTCCGTCGAACCGTCTCCACCTCTGGAAGCTCAGGCATCTTAGTCCCTCCTATTTGGCATCATACCATGTTTCCCCATCGCTAACATCCGCTTCTAGCGGAACGCTCAGCTCCATCGCTTGCTCCATCACTTCTGGCACCAACGCTCTCATCTGTTCCAGTTCTTCCTTTGGCACCTCAAATACCAATTCATCGTGAACTTGCAATAGCATCCTGCTTTTTAGCCCTTTCTCCTTCAATACGGAACCCATTTTCACCATAGCTAGCTTGATGATATCGGCAGCGGTTCCTTGAATAGGGGTATTCATAGCCGTTCGTTCAGCAAAGCTCCTTAAATTAAAGTTGCTATGGTTAATTTCAGGAAGAAAACGCCTGCGGTTTAAGAGGGTAGTCACAAAGCCGTCCTTCCTTGCTTTTAAGACAATATCCTCCATATACTGTTTAACCCCAGTAAACACTTCAAAATACCTTTCAATAAAGGATGCGGCTTCTTTACGCGTAATATTCAAATTCTGGGATAATCCGTAATCGCTGATTCCGTACACAATGCCAAAATTGACGGCCTTCGCCTGCCTTCTCATATCGGAAGTGACTTCCTCCCTGGATACGGCAAACACATCCATCGCCGTTTTCGTGTGAATGTCCGCTCCTTGCAAAAACGCCTCTTTTAGGTTTTCATCGTCGGCGATGTGGGCCAATACACGCAACTCAATTTGCGAATAGTCCGCAGCTAATATGACCCAGTCTTGTTCTGATGGAATGAAAGCCTGACGAATCCTTTTTCCCTCTTCCAATCGGATGGGAATATTCTGCAGGTTCGGTTCGGTACTGCTCAATCTGCCCGTAGCTGTTGTGGCTTGATTATAGGAGGTATGAATTTTTCCGGTTTTCGGATTCACTTCCTTCATCAGCCCTTCAATATAAGTAGAATATAATTTACCCAATTGGCGGAAGTGAAGAATTTTTGGAATAATCTCATGCCGGTCCTGCAGCTTTTCCAAGACATCGGCATTGGTGGAATATCCCGTCTTGGTCTTTTTGATGACCGGAAGCTGCAGCTTATCGAAAAGGATATCCCCTAACTGCTTAGGAGAATTGATGTTAAACTCCTCTCCGGCAAGAAGGTGTATCTCCTGGGTCAATTGCTGAAGCTGCCTGTCCAGCTCTTTGCCCATAGCGGCAAGCTTCTCTTTATCTACCGTGATCCCCGTCAGCTCCATTTCCGAAAGAACAAGGGATAAGGGTAATTCCAGGCTATAGAATAAAGAGCTCATTTGATTTTCTTCAATCTTATCACGCAGTTTCTCCCAGCTTCTCTGTACGGCTAAAGACCTGCGCGAAATGAGCTCGGCTTCCTCCTCAGCAGATAGCGTGGCCTTTTTACCCGATGTCTTTTTGAAGATCAGATCGTCTGGAGGAAGGGACATCCCCGTTGATCGGCGAGCTACCTCACTTAAGCTAAAATCCGTCTCGGATGGGTTAAGCAAATAGGAGGCAAGCTTGAGGTCAAATTCGACTCCACGCAGGTCAAGCCCATGCCACTTAAGGGAAACCATTGCCCTTTTAACATCATGAATAACCTTTGGACTATCCCCTTGCAGCCAATCTAGAAGAGCAGGCCATTGTTCCATCATCAAAGCCGAAACATAAAAGCTTTCCCCTTTACCTGTAACGCCCATCCCTACAATTGCGCTTCTGTGATAATTCTCGCCATCTAGTTCTATATGCAGCGCACAAATCTCCTTTAAATGCGGTTCAAAGGACTCCATATTTTCTGGGCTTACAAGAGTATACTCGAATTCCTCCTCTGCAATCCCTACGGTTTCTTCCGCATCTAACCGTTCAATTAAGGATTTGAATTCAAACTTTTTGAATACTTCAAGTACCTTCTTCGAATCAAAGTCCGTATACTCCGTTGTATGCAAATCAATTTCGAGAGGAGCGCTTCTTAATATCGTCGCCAATTCCTTGCTTTTGCGGGCGTCTTCCTGGTGCTCCAGGATTTTTTCTTTTAATTTCTTTCCTGATACCGATTCCGCATTATCTAATACGTTTTCAACCGTTCCAAATTCATGCAATAATTTTAATGCCGTTTTTTCTCCTACTCCTGGAATACCAGGGATATTATCTGATGCATCGCCCATTAAGCCTTTTAAGTCAATGATTTGAATCGGGGCTAAACCATACTTCTCTTTTATGCTTTCCGGCGTAAACCACTCTACTTCACTGATGCCTTTTCTTGTCAGCGCCACATGTATATGTTCAGAAACGAGCTGCAGCATATCTTTATCCCCCGTCACTACAACTGAAGGGATCCCTGCTTCATCGGCTTGCTTCGTAAGCGTTCCGATAATATCGTCTGCTTCATACCCTTCTAGTTCATAGCGGACGATACCAAAAGCATCAAGAAGTTCTTTCATATATGGAAATTGTTCAGAAAGTTCGCCTGGTGTCTTTTGTCTTCCGCCTTTATACTCTTGGTATTCTTGGTGGCGAAATACCACTTTACCGGCATCAAAAGCAACAAGCAGATGAGTTGGCTTTTGTTCTTCAAGAACTCTTAACAGCATAGTCGTAAACCCGTATACGGCATTCGTATGCATGCCCTTCGCATTGCTTAAAGGAGGCAGCGCGTAGAATGCCCGATTGGCGATACTATTCCCATCGATGACAACCAATTTCTTTTCCAACTAAGATTCCCCCCAGCATTGTTCCATTTCCTCATCTTAACATAGCGGAGTCAAGCTAGCAAAAGCCTGCTCCTGGTCCATCATTTCCCTTCCGAACAGCTATAAAAAGATGAAGAAAAAATGAAACTTATTGCCCAGACGCTCCGTATATAGTCATGTATAAAAAATGATGATGAAAGGGGATTAGATAAATGGATGATAAAAATGTGGTTCAATACCCTAACCCGCAAAATTTGTCCAAGGGAATCACAGGTATTGTTATTTTAGCTCTTTTAGTTCTTCTTGGATTCCAATCCTTTACGATCGTTGAAGCAGGTCATCGGGGGGTTGTTCTCCAATTGGGAGCTGTTCAGCCGAAAGTTTTAGAAGAAGGTTTGCACTTTAAAATTCCTTTTATCCAAACCGTTGTTCCGATTGAAGTGCGTGTTCAAAAAACGGAGTCTGCGCAGGTCTCTGCCTCCCGAGACATGCAAACCGTTTCCACTACGGTAGCCGTCAACTATCACTTGAGCCCTGAAGGAGTAAATTCCCTTTATCAAAGAGTAGGTCTAGAATATCAAAATCGCATTGTAGACCCCGCGATCGGGGAAGCATTAAAAGCGGTTACCGCGCAATATACTGCTGAAGAACTGATTTCTAAACGTTCCGAGGTCAGTACGAAAGTGAAAGAAGTATTGTCCAATAAGCTTGGGGTCTACAATATGCTATTGGATGAAATTAATATTACCGAATTCAAATTTTCAGAAGACTATAATCGTGCCATTGAGGCCAAACAGATCGCTGAGCAGCAAGCGCTCAAATCCAAATTGGACTTAGAACGAATTAAGATTGAAAAAGAACAAGAAATTACTCGAGCTCAAGCCCAAGCAGAAGCTCTAAGATTGCAGAAACAAGAAGTTACTCCAGAACTTATTCAATTGCGTCAGATTGAAGCCCAATTAGAAGCCATCAAAAAATGGGATGGGAAGATGCCAAATGTAACAGGGGGAGCAACGCCTTTTATTAATGTAGGACAATAGAGGCAACATAGTTAGAAACCAATAGCAGCCAATCAGGCTGCTATTTTTTAACCTAAATTTCAGCAAGATCTGAGCCAAATATGAAAATTTCCCAGGAAACTGTCGAATCAGCATGGGCTCTAGACATAATAACTGATGATTCATCACAAAAGGCATTACAACCCTTTAGGGTCGCAATACCTTTCGTCTTATTCTATAGATTTAACGCCCTAATCTCTCCCGTCTTCATATAAAGGATCCATTCACAAATATTCGTCACATGATCTGCGATGCGCTCTAGGTATTGAGCTACGAGCAAAAGATGACTTCCTTGATGAATATTGATGGGATCTTTTTTCATAACAGTGATGAGATCATCAAAAATAATGGTGTAAAACTTATCTACTTCATCATCCCGCTGAGCAATCCTAATGGCTTCCTCTTGATTCCCTGAAATATAAGCGTTTAATGAATCACGCACCATTTCCTTCACTATCTTTGCCATTTCCGGGATATCGATAAGAGGCTTAACGAACTTCTCACCCTTCAGACGAATAGCCGTTTTAGAGATACTTGCCGCATAGTCGCCCATTCTCTCCAGGTCAGCTGAAATCTTCAACATCGTCCCAATCCTTCTTAAATCCGAGCCTACTGGCTGTTGTAAAGCTATTGTGCGAAAGCACCCTGTTTCGATTTCAAGTTCTAGTGAGTTTATCACTTCATCTTGTTTAATAACATGTCTTGCAAGGATATCATTTTTATCCACCAATGATTTGACGGATATGAATATGCTCTCTTCCACTAGTGCTGCCATAGATAAAAGAGTTCTATGCAAACGCTCAAGATGCTGATCAAAAGATTGCCTTCTCACTCCTCGTCATCCCCTCGGTCATAAGAAATCGCCAAAATCTTTGCCATAGGCAACATATTATAAGAAAATTGTTGAGGAGACATTAACACAGTATTGGTTTTATATTAAGGTTTGCTTTTTTGGTAGACAAAGCGTAAAATTAGTGCCTTTTCCCTCTTGGCTTGATACCGTAATTTTACCATGATGGGATTCTACAAGATGCTTTACGATAGCTAAACCAAGACCTGTTCCGCCGGAGTTTCTCGCCCTCCCTTTATCTACCCGGTAAAACCGTTCAAAAATCCGGTGAATTTCACTTTCCGGTATACCGATGCCGTTATCTATTACAGAAAGCTGAATCGAATCTTTAAAATCTTCAATGTTGAAAAGAATGGTACCATCGTCAGGAGTGTAAGTAATCGCATTATCAAATAAATTAATGATTATTTGCTGTAAACGATCCCGGTCGCCTTCCACTATTAAGTGCTTAATTTTAGGCATTTGTACATGAATTCGCTTAGCGGTTATCTTTTCTTGGAGATTTTGGTTGATCATTGTTAATAAATCAGCGAGATCCACTTCTTCCATTTGAAGCGGAAGCCGTTTTTGTTCGATTTTCGAAAGATCAAGAATATCATTGATCAATCGATGGAGCCTCTCGCTTTCCATATGAATGATACCAAGAAATTGCTTAAGGATATCTTTATCCTCCATCGCTCCATCCAGCAGTGTTTCAGCAAATCCTTTGATGGATGTAATGGGAGTCTTTAGCTCATGAGAAACATTAGCAACAAACTCGCTTCTCATTTTTTCTAGTCTTCGAATCGCAGTGATATCATGCAGAACCACCACAACCCCTTTTACTTCGCCATTATCGGTTGTATAAGGGGCTAAATTAGCATCCACTACCTTTTCATGAGGATAGTAAATATGAACCTCATCCCGAATCTTTTCTCCCGTGGCAAAACATCGGTCAATAAGCTGACTTAATCCAAAGTTTAGGCCAGCTTCAATATGCAGTTTTCCTACCCACGATTTTTCCGTATACCCAAGAAAACCCTCAATAGCGGAATTGACTAATAGAATTCGCCTCGATTCCCCGATCAGGATGACCCCGCTTACCATATTATTCAAAACGCCAAACAGCTTTTCCTCATTTTCCTTAATCTCTTTCATTTGAGACTCCAGACTGGAGGCCATGAAGTTGAGCGCGCTAGCCAGCTGTCCGACTTCACCCGCACCCTTGGTGCGGACGCGGCTTTCATATTTCTTCTGGGTAATTTTCCTGGCAACCGAAGTAATTTCCACAATCGGACTCGTTATATACCTGGATACCAAAAGACTGACAATAACCGTTAAAATCAGAGCAGCTCCCATCCCGAATGCTAAGCTCAACCATAGGTTATGAATGAAATCATTAATCTTCACAATGGGCAAAGAAAGTCGTACGATTCCTTGCGTGTTCCCTTCGGAGTAACCCATGACATGGGCAATATAAATCATATCTGTATTCAAAGTGTCACTGTACCTAACTGCGAGCCCGCTCCCGCTGTTCATGGCATCTCTGACTTCAGGGCGATTCAAGTGGTTATCCATTTGATCTGCACTAACCTCTGAATCGGATAATACTTTCCCTTTTGTATCCATAATGGTAATTCTTGCATTGCTTGCATCCGCAAAACGGTTCACCAAGGTTTGCAATTCTGCAGAAGAGAAATCTGAAAATTCCTTCTGTGACCGAATGGATGCGGATATAATGGTAGCTTCTCTTGATAGCCGATCTGATAAAGTTTCAATGTATACTTTTTCCATAAGGCCAGCAACGTAAAAACCTACAAGAAAAAGAATCAAGGCCATCATGGAAATAATGATTGAATTCAAGCGAAAACTGAAGGTTTGCATGTTACGCCTCGAATTTATAGCCTAAGCCGCGTACTGTCTTGATATGCTTGGGTTGCTTTGTATCCTCTTCAATTTTCTCCCGCAAGTGGGAAATATGCACGTCTACAATCCGAGAATCTCCAACATAATCATAGTTCCATACAGCATTTAACAACTGATCTCTTGTCATGACACGTCCTTGATTTTTAGCCAAGTATAATAAAAGTTCAAACTCCTTTGGCGTCAGTTCAAGTTTTTGATTATTGAGGGTGGCTTCATATTTTTCCGGGTAGATTTCTAAAGGTCCTAGACTGACAACTTGTTCTTCCTGCTGTTCTGCAGCAGGCACTGCGGCTTGTTTCGTTCTTCTTAGGATGGCTCTTACCCTTGCCACGACTTCGCGCGGACTAAAAGGCTTGGTCATGTAATCGTCAGCGCCTAGTTCTAAACCAAGGATTTTATCTAACTCTTCATCTTTTGCTGTTAACATAAGAATGGGCGTTGTATTTTTCTCCATTCTCAGGCTTTTGCATACTTCCATTCCATCCATACCTGGCAGCATAAGATCTAAAAGAATTAGATCAGGGAACTCCGTTCTTGCCAATTCAAGTCCTTCTATACCATCATGTGAAGTAATTACGGAATACCCCGCCTTTTCCAAGTTGAATTTCAACAAAGTTGAAATGGATAACTCATCTTCGATGACTAAGATTTTTTCCATTTTTAGTTTTCTCCTGTTATCTGAATTGTTCAATGTCTTCTAACACTTCATTAAACATCTGCAAGGATTCTTCGAGCAAGGCATCACCTGTCACTCGAAATTGATCATCTAAAAAATCATAGTACTTAAATAAGTGATCATAGGCTTCAATACGTTTATCTAAAGATGCGATAAGCTTTTCTCTAACCGGTTCCATCTCTTCCGGTATTTGTGCTTTTATAGCATCCTCTTTAATCGCCTCGCTAATCGAAACGCCATTCAATATGGTATTTTGGGCTTTCGTTTTCTTTACGCCCTCTTCTTCTACCTTCTGCCGAACCTCAGCTAAAACCTTTTGTCCATTTTCTGCTTCCTTCGCAGCTTCATCTACCATCGCAATAAACTCTTGCTTATATTGCTCGATCTCCTCGGGAGAGGCTTGCAAGAAGCTGCATCCTGAGAGCAAGAATAACACCATCAGCACCAAAATATGCAAATGCCTCTTAATCATGGTTACCTCCAATCCTTCCAGCTACCCTTTTATGATATCATACCCTTTGTAAATTAAATGTTAACCTATTGTAAAAAAAGCTTCGTTGAAGCATTTCAGGGTAGCCAGACCACCTTTAGAGGAAGCTTTTTATGCGTTTAAGAAAGTTTGTTCACTTTAGCACTTTTAGTGAACTTAAACTTTCTTAAACAGTAAAGATAAAAGCCCAGGAATCTCTCCTGGGCTTTTTAGCTTGATTGCTACTATTATCTTAAAATGGACATTACATTTCTAACAGAGTCAGCAGACTTATCAAGAGCTGCCTTTTCTTGTTCGGTCAATTCCAATTCTAGAACTTTTTCGATACCGTCTCCACCTAGAACAGTCGGTACGCCAAGGTAAAGATCATTATATCCATATTCGCCTTCCAAGTAAGCAACAGATGGCAAGATGCGTTTCTTATCTTTTAGGATAGCTTCAGCCATTTGTACAAGGGAAGCGGCAGGAGCGTAGTATGCACTTCCGTTTCCTAGAAGGTTGACGATTTCACCGCCGCCTTTACGCGTGCGTTCAACGATCGCCTCTAAGCGGTCAGCTGGAATTAATTTTTCTAGAGGAATTCCTCCAGCATAGGAGTAACGCACAAGCGGTACCATGTCATCGCCATGTCCACCTAGAACGAAACCGGAAACATCTTCAACAGAAACGTTTAGCTCTTGGGATACGAAAGTGTTAAAACGTGCAGTATCTAACACACCAGACTGCCCAATTACACGGTTTTTAGGGAATCCTGTTGTCTTATAGCAAACATATGTCATTGCGTCAACTGGGTTGCTCAATACGATGATATAGCTGTTTGGAGCATATTTCGCTACGTTTTCGGCAACAGACTTCATGATGCCGGCGTTTGTGTTAACTAAGTCATCGCGGCTCATGCCTGGCTTACGGGCAATACCTGCCGTAATGATAACCATATCTGCATCTTGGATATCTTCATAGCTGGAAGTACCGATGATGTTGGAATCAAAACCTTGAACCGGGCTAGCTTCCAGCATATCAAGCGCCTTACCCTTTGTTGGGTTCTCAAGCTGTGGAATGTCTACAAGCACAACATCCCCTAGTTCTTTTTGAGCTAACATCAAAGCCGTAGTCGCCCCTGTAAAACCAGCACCAATAACCGCAACTTTTCTACGTTTAAAAGCCATTTTCAGTTCCCTCCAATCAATTGAATTACATATTTTTAATTAATTCATCCCCGAATTCGGAAGCCTTCAACTCTGTAGCACCTTCCATCAAACGAGCGAAATCATAAGTGACTCGCTTGCTTTCAATGGTCTTCTCAATGGAATTGATGATCAGATCAGCAGCTTCTGTCCAGCCTAGGTGGCGAAGCATCATTTCACCCGAAAGGATAACAGAAGACGGATTCACTTTGTCTAAGCCAGCATATTTTGGTGCTGTACCATGAGTCGCTTCAAAGATCGCGTGTCCGGACACATAGTTTACATTGGCACCAGGAGCAATGCCAATTCCGCCTACTTGTGCAGCAAGTGCATCGGAAATATAGTCACCGTTTAAGTTTAAGGTAGCTACAACATCATATTCCGCAGGACGAGTAAGAATTTGCTGCAAGAAAGCATCAGCGATAACATCCTTCACGATTAGCTTACCAGCTGCTTCCGCATCGGATTGAGCCTTATTTGCAGCCTCTGTACCTTGCTCATCCTTAATGCGATCGTATTGTGCCCAAGTAAATACCTTATCGCCGAACTCAGCTTCAGCTACTTCATAGCCCCAGTTCTTAAATGCACCTTCCGTAAACTTCATGATGTTACCTTTGTGAACAAGGGTTACGCTCTTGCGATTGTTATCGATAGCATATTGGATAGCTGCACGAACAAGGCGGCTAGTCCCTTCTTTCGAAACCGGCTTAACTCCGATACCGGAAGTTTCAGGAAAACGGATTTTCTTTACGCCCATTTCATTTTGCAAGAAAGCAAGAACCTTTTTTACTTCCTCAGATCCTTCAGCCCATTCGATACCGGCATAGATATCTTCAGTATTTTCACGGAAGATTACCATGTCTGTCAGCTCAGGATGCTTTACAGGAGATGGCACACCTTCAAAGTACTGAACAGGACGAACGCAAGCATATAGATCCAATTCTTGGCGAAGCGCCACGTTAATGGAGCGGATTCCGCCTCCAACAGGAGTCGTTAATGGTCCTTTAATAGCAACCAAATATTCTGTGATTGCAGTCAAGGTATCTTGAGGCAACCATTCACCATAATTATTAAATGCCTTCTCACCAGCAAACACTTCATACCAAGCGATTTTTTTCTCGCCGTTATAAGCCTTCTCAACAGCTGCGTCAAGGACGCGAACGGAAGCGTTCCAAATATCTGGACCCGTACCATCCCCTTCGATAAAAGGAATGATGGGATTGTTAGGAACATTTAGTTTCCCGTTTTCTACCGTGATTTTCTCTCCACTTGTGGGCATCTCATAGCGTTGGAATAGTGACATGTTTACCCCTCCTAAATTATGTATACTCGTTAATGCATATCAAAGCATGGTGGACGAGACGAAAGACTCGAACACGATGGCTTTTGCGGAAGTAAAGAAATGCAGTTTCAGTTTCATAGGGTAAAACTTAGTTTCAAGCCCTCTATAATTATAGAATAATTCGCCACTTTTGTGAATGACTATCTGAAAAATTGACTAAAAAGGTTCATACCTTGAATAAAAAAAGCGGCAAGACCAGCTGCAATTAGGGGTCCTACAGGTATTCCTTTAAACAGCGACACAGCAAGAATCGTTCCAGCTACAATAGCAGTCGTAACGGTCGGGTTATCCTTTAAAAGGGAAATCCCGGGTATCGGAATAATAGCCGCTAAAATTCCTGCAAATAGGGCAATAATCCCTGCTGGCGATGAAAGCGATTGCCAGAGTTCCTGAAAGCCAATCGCCCCTGTAGCTATGGGTATCAGCACAGCGATCATCAGAATGGTGACTCCCCAGTTGATTCCATTCTTTTGGACAGTAGGAAAAACCATTTTATCCAAATGAAACAGCTTTATCGCAATAAGGACAGCTGCTGCAATTACAATGGATTGATTCTTTCCAATGATTCCAATCACTAATAATACTATGAGAAGGAGATAGGGCTGAATGGCCTGCATGCTCATCCTCTCCCCCTTTCTATTGTTTGCGGTAACCAAATATTGCTTTTTTAGCCTTTTTTATCATAACCTAATAATAGAATGATTGGAAAGACTTCAATTTTCCATTTTTGGACAAAATGGATATTAGATAGGGGGGCATGATATGGAATACAACTGGAAAACAAGCGTTTTCCAAATCATTCGTTTAGCCATCGTTGCTTTCTCAATATTAGCGGCAGTTTGGATATTAAATTTTGCCATACCCCTAATATACCCTTTTATTATTGGACTCATTATAGCGATCTTAATCAACCGTCCGGTCAACGCATTGGAGCGAAGGACGAGGCTTCCGCGATGGGCTGCTGTCGCTATTGTATTGTCCCTTCTCATCGTTATTGTTATTGGATCTTTCACTTTATTTATTACTCAGTTGGTTATAGAAATTACACACTTGATCGCGCTAATGCCGGTTTATATTCAGGAGGCAACAGACTATATAAATAAGTTTATAACTCAAGAGATTATTACTAATTTTTACGATAATCTCCAATTTTATTATAGTTCGTTAGATGAAAGCTACAAAGCTAAAATCGGAGAAAATATCGGGTTGGGCTTAACTAAGATTGCTGGTGCGGGAACTTATCTGGTGAATAGCTTACTTAATGGCCTTCAGAACTTCCTCACTTCCCTGCCTAACGCTGCAACGGTCCTTGTTATTTCCTTGCTTGCAGCCTTCTTTATCAGCAAAGACTTTTATTGTTTTAAGGAAAGAATCTCAGCTTGGTTACCGCAACTTTTCAAGGCAAGGCTTGCCATCGTTTTTAGCGATTTAAAAAAAGCTTTATTCGGATTTATTAAGGCTCAGGTTACGTTAGTTAGCATTACTGGGTTTATTGTGGTTATTGGATTGATTATTTTAAGGGTCGAATATGCCTTTACAATTGGCATTATTACAGGAATCCTGGATTTGCTCCCACTTTTGGGCACGGGATTTGTATTCGTCCCTTGGATTGTCTATTTATTTATTAAAGGAAATTTCAGCCTTGTTATTGGCTTATCGATTCTCTATGGAGTGGTCATTATTCAACGCCAGATTATGGAGCCAAAAATTGTGGCAGAAAATATAGGATTAGATCCTTTGATCACGCTGATCTCCCTCTTCGTTGGGTTGAAGCTATTGGGCGTCGCTGGATTAATTCTAGGTCCTGTCACTGTCGTTATCCTGAATGCCCTGATTAATGCACGTGTGTTTGAAGACATTTGGAAGTTTATTAAAGGAGAAACGGTAACTTAAGAAGGAGCCTGGAATAATCCAGACTCCTTTTTTTATTGTTGCCTCATTTGTTGAGCCTTTAGGTAGGGGCTGTCATTAATGTTATCCATTTCCGGATATGGTTCGTTATACCCGTTTATGCCAAGGGTTGGGTATCGCTGATTGGTGTAGTACTGATTTTGGTAGCCATCCGCAGGGATTGGCTCATGATCTAATGTTGTGGGTCCGTTATACCTGTTCGTATTTGCCCCACCATCGGCGTAGCCGCAGGCAGTTAGACTGCTTGCTGCAAGGAGGCAGAAGCAAAGGCTTTTCCAACGTTTGCGTATTGTGAACATCATGACTCACCTCCATAAGCTTAGTTTGCATAACAAGGGATGAGTCTATTTTGCTGGTTTCTGCCATTACTAAAATACGCTGAACCGTGTACATTATTAACGATAAAACACAAAGAGGTGAGTTCGAATATGACTGTAGGTACCAAAATCCAACAGACCCTAGCCAGTGCTGAAGGGGTTAAAGCAAATCTGACCTCTTTTGCCCTTGAAACCAATGATCAGGAAGCTAAACAAATGTATGGACAGCTAGCCCAGTCTATGGAGAGTATCGTAAGCAGCTTAAAAGCTAGGGCAAGCTATGTTGAACAGCAAGAGCCTCAATATAAGCAGCAATAAAACAACCTCTAGGGGGCTAATTTGCCCCCTCCTCACATACTTGCAATACTCTTCCAAAGCTGTTTTAATCTTTCTACTTCAACCAGGGCCAATGTCTTTTCCTCCTGCTTAACAAGTACAGCGAGTTGTGCAATGGACATATCCATCTCGGTCAAATCTCCAGAACTGGCGTTAAGGCTAATTCGTTTTCGTATGGATCCCCACCCCTCGGTCAACTGCTTAGACATCTGCGTGGCCTCTTTCCAATTTCCCAAGGAGATTTGTGTTTCTGCCTTTCTTATCCACTGCGAGATATTCTGCTGTTCATTGAAAGGTGCTTTAAAAGGATTTTGGCAAGCTGACAATAATCCAAACAGAACAAGAAAAATAAGAAGTCGCTTCAAGTTAATCACCTAATCTTTGACTTTTGACACGTAATTTTCCAGTTGACGAATCATTTTCTCCATTTGTTTTTTCATCTTTTGATATTCCTTCTTAGCCTTTTCACTCTCTGTTTGATAGCTGAATTGACTTAAATCAGCATGCAGTTGATAAAAGCGACTTAATACAGCCTCGTGTCCCGGATTTAAATTTTCTCGCCATTCATCTTTCCGATCCGCATAAAAGCGGCCACTACTTTCTAGTTGCGCCAGGAACACTTCTTTTTCATCCTTTATTCCCTGTTCCCTTAGCTTACCAGTAAGCCAGGCCTTGTCCATCCCCGCTTCCATTAATGCCTCCGTGTTGATTACCCCATCCTTAATCAAGGTGATAGAATTCGGCTCGCTACTCACAGGCAGATGGATATCGCTTGCCGTTAAGGGTCTCTTATTCGATTTAGGCATCACACTTAGCTGTCCATTGACTTCCAGAATTGCAAATTCCACATCAGCTACAGCAAAAATACTCTTCTGCCGCAGCAACATGAGCAACTGGTCTAAATCAATTCTTTCCCTTCTCAGGTTATGATCCACGATCCGACCGTTTCGTATAAGCACCCGTGGTTCACCCTCGATATACTTTCTCATCAACGGACTTTTTAATCCGAGCAAAGCCAACCCAATGGGGATGAGTGCCCAAACGGCCATCCCAATAACCCCATTCATGGATTGAATCTCTAGTTCAATGGACATAGCAGAAGCAATCGAGCCAATGGTTATTCCCACCAGATATTCAAAGACAGTCAGCTGGGACAGTTGCTGTTTACCTATTAGCCTTGTAAAAATAAAAAGTACAATAAAGGCTACTATTGAACGCATAAGAACTAAGCTTGTAATGGACATCGTCTCACCTTCCATTACTATATTTCCCCTCTCGCCTTAAAACTTTCCACAAAAAAAGAGGAAGCCCCTCTGTGAGACTTCCCCTACGATTCCATGCTTTCCATTAGCATGCGATAAAGCTCAGGCATTTTGGATCTTAAGTTAATGGGCTTAAGATCAGGTGTAGCAAAGACGTGCTGAGTCATTCCCTTAGCCAATAGCTGGCCATCCTTCTGACGGATTACTTGATATTGGAATGTTAGTCGCGCGCCCTTCACCTCGCTTACCGTGGTTTCAACGGTTAATTCATCTTCATATTTTGCGGATTGTATGTACTTGCATTGCACATCCAAGACTGGCAGCAATAATCCCATTTGTTCGAGATTGGAATAAGATATTCCGAGTTCCCTTATAAAATCTGTTCTGCCAATCTCAAACCATACGAGATAGTTCGCATGATAAACCACCTTCATTTGATCCGTTTCCTGATATCGCACCCTTAGCTTTGACTCTACTCTTCTAGGCACATCCCCACGCTCCTTTTCAATTTTTAAAAACTTCATTGAAGCATTTTAGGGTAGCCAGGCCACCCTTAGAGCTTCTTTAACAGTAAACAAGCCCATTCTCATGGATTGGGCTTGATCATTCGTTAAACTATTGGCTAATTAGCGTTGAAAATTGGCCCATCGCTGCAAACTTGGCATACCGATCATTCTTTAATTCATCAGCGGACAAGCCTTTTAATTCTTTCAGATGAACAAGCAAAGCTTCTTTCATCAATTGGGCCTGCCTGGAGAGATCTTTATGCGCTCCGCCAAAGGGCTCTGGGATAATAGCGTCAATCATCCCTAAATCTTTCAAGTCTTTCGCTGTAATTTTCATATGTTCTGCTGCTCTCTGAGCTAAGCTGGAGTCCTTCCAAAGCAAGGCTGCTGCCCCTTCTGGCGAGATCACGGAGTAAAAGGAATTCTCAAGCATCAGGATACGGTTGCCCACCCCTAGAGCTAGAGCACCTCCGCTGCCTCCTTCCCCCGTCACGATACAGATAATAGGAACGGAGAGCCCCGCCATTTCCTTCAAATTCCGAGCAATCGCTTCACTTTGGCCCCGCTCTTCTGCAGCGATACCTGGATAAGCCCCAGGCGTATTGATTAGGCAGATGATCGGGCGCTTAAACTTATCAGCCTGGTGCATCAGCCGCAGGGCTTTCCGATAACCTTCCGGATGAGGCATGCCAAAGTTCCGAGCAATGTTATCCTTGGTATCCTTCCCCTTCTGATGGCCAATGATAGTAATCGGTTGACCGTCAAGTTTAGCAATTCCGCCAACGATAGCCGGATCATCCCCGAAAACGCGATCCCCATGCAATTCTAGAAAATCCGTGCATATATGCTTAATATAATCCAGGGTCGTCGGCCTTTCCGGGTGGCGGGCAATCTGAACCCTCTGCCAGGGAGTCAAGTTGCCGTAAATATCCTTTTGAAGCTGCTTGGCCTTTTCTTCCAGCTTCACGATTTCGTCGGTAAAATCAATTCCTTTTTCCTCCGTAAACTTACGAAGCTCAGCAATCTTATTTTGCAACTCCACAAGGGGCTTTTCAAACTGCAATTCTCCTGGCATTAAATCGTCCCCCTTACGGTGTGAATATCAAGAATTTTCCCCAATACGCTTCTCATATCTTTTCGATGGACAACCTGATCCAGTTGTCCGTGCTGAAGCAGGAACTCTGCGGTTTGGAAATCCTTCGGCAGCTCCTGGCGAATCGTTTGCTCGATGATCCGGCGTCCGGCAAATCCAATGAGAGCACCCGGCTCCGCTAAATTATAATCGCCAAGACTTGCAAAGCTTGCTGATACTCCACCTGTAGTCGGGTTTGTCATGATGGAGATAAACAACCCGCCTTGATCATGCAGCTTAGCCAAACCTGCACTTGTTTTGGCCATTTGCATGAGGCTGAGGACCCCTTCCTGCATACGCGCTCCACCTGATGCGGAAAACAGGATAAAAGGATATTTCTTTTCCATCGCTTTCTCAATCGCCCGAAAGACCTTTTCTCCAACAACCGATCCCATGCTCCCCATGCGGAAGCGGGAATCCATGACACCAATTACCACAGGATGGCCCATAATGGTACCTTCCCCGGTTAAAATCGCTTCGTTGAGATTGGTCTTTTCCATGTCTTTCTCCACTTTCTCCAAGTAATCCGGAAAAGAAAGCGGGTCTACGGAAATCATATCACTGTCGTACTCAAAGAAATGGCCCTCATCCAACGTGGCATGGACGCGTTCAAAGGAATTCATCGCAAAGTGGTGACCACACGAAGAGCACACTTTTAGATTTTTTTCCAATTCCTTCGTGTAAGAAATGGCTCCACACTCATTGCACTTCACCATGATCCCCTCAGGTATTTCTTTCTTGTCTGCAGGAGATGGCTGTTCCGCGGTCACTGGGCTGGAAATCGTTGCATATTTTCTTCTCTTATAAAAAATATCTTTTAACAATACATACACCTCTTATCAAAACGAACAAAAGTCCGCTGTTTTCTTGCCTTTTCCGTTATTGGTGAAGAATAGAGCTGAGGATCTCTTGAATTTCATCCAGTTCGGTCTCTGGAACAAGGACTTCGAAATGCTTAGATACCGATGCCTGTCTGATTTTGACCAAAAACCCTTCAGCAGTCAGCCTATCTTGTATTCTCTCCGCCATTTTTGCGTTAGGCGCTATATAAATCACTGTCCACATCTTGGGCCTCCTATCCAAATCGTCCATCTCGCCATTCTAACCATGGGTTAAATGCTCTCTCATCCTCTTTTCAGCTTCGTCCGGATTTCGCTTCCGGATGGATTCAAGTATTCCTCTGTGCTGTTCTATCATAAGTTCGAATGCAGCCTCACTGGTAAGGGAAACCTCCCGTATGGTTTTACTGTATTCTACTATAGGAATCCAAATGCGCTGCAAAACAGAATTCCTGCTGGCCCTAGCAATCGCACGATGAAATTCAAAATCCTCTTCCACAGGCGATTGACCGCGACGCATTTTTGCCAGTGCATCCGAGATCGATTTCTCCATGATTTCAATATACTTTTCGGACGCACGGTCACAGGCCAAGCGAACAGCATCCAGCTCAAGGATAATCCGCATCTCTGTTAAGTCTTTGGTAGCCTTTCGATCGCGCAGCAAATAATAACCTAATATATCAAACAGTTTATTATGCCGGTAATGCTCTATGAAAGTCCCCTCACCCCTGCGGGTTGTAATCAGCCCTAACAGCTCCAGCGCCCTAAGTGCTTCCCGAACCGACGATCTTCCCACCTTCAGCCGTTCTGACAGCTCTCTTTCTGATGGGAGCTTATCACCGGGGCGAAGATTGTCTTCTTCTACAATTCGGTTCAATTCCAGTAAAATTCCATGATAGACCTTATCACCTGTAGAAGGGCCAATTAGCATAGGGACACCTCACTTCCATCTGGATTACAATTATGGTAAAGAAATTCTTACATTCCTATACGGAAAAAGAAGGAAATCATGAATGATTCCCTCTCTTCTGGACCTTTTATTTTATCGAAGCAAGCTTTAACGTTCTTTCTTTAATAGCCTGAGGGTCAACATTGACTCTTGCCACTCCGCTATCCATAGCGGCCTGCGCAACCGCTGCCGCAACATGGGCAGCAACCCTTGGATCAAACGGGTTGGGAATCACATGCTCCTCATTTAACTCCGCTGCTGACACGAGGTCTGCAATCGCATATACGGCAGCTACCTTCATGGCTTCATTGATCTGTGCAGCCCGGACATCCAGTGCCCCACGGAAAATCCCAGGGAAAGCCAAGACATTGTTCACCTGATTCGGAAAATCGGATCTTCCGGTTCCAACCACGCGAGCCCCTGCTTCTCTTGCCTCTATCGGCATAATCTCCGGATCTGGATTAGCCATGGCAAAAATAATCGGATCCCTGTTCATCGATTGCACCATTTCTTTCGTAACGGCTCCCTTTACAGACACCCCAATAAACACATCTGCCCCCTGCATGGCATCAGCGAGCGTCCCCTCCCGCTTCGAGATGTTGGTTAACTTAGCCATCAGATCTTTAACTGGGTTCATGCCAAACGGACGCCCGTCATAAATAATCCCTTTCGTGTCACAGAGAAGAACATCCTTGACACCTAGGCTTAATAGCAATTTGATAATGGCAATCCCCGCTGCCCCTGCACCGTTTACCACCACTTGAATTTCTTCCATGCTCTTGTCTACAAGCTTCAAGGCATTGATTAATCCTGCAGCCGTAACGATGGCTGTCCCATGCTGGTCATCATGAAAGACAGGAATATCACACTCTTTCTTTAGCCGTTCTTCAATTTCAAAACACTGGGGAGCTGCAATATCCTCCAGGTTGACACCCCCGAATGTCGGAGCAAGCATTTTAACCGTTTCAACGACCTTGTCCACTTCCGATGAAGACAAGCATAAAGGGAAAGCATCCACGCCTGCAAAGGATTTGAATAATACCGCCTTCCCTTCCATCACTGGCATAGCCGCTTCAGGACCAATATTCCCCAATCCCAATACTGCCGTTCCGTCCGAAACTACAGCTACAAGGTTTCCTTTCATGGTGTAATCATACACCTTGCCTTCATCGTTAAAAATTTCCTTACAAGGCTCTGCAACCCCAGGGGAATAGGCAAGACTAAGATCTTGGGCATTTCTCACCGCAACTTTAGAAAAAACTGCTAGCTTGCCTTGGTTTTCTTTATGCATTTGCAATGCTGCCTCACGTAGTGTCGACACGGATAAACCCTCTCCTTCAACGAAGTGGTCTGACCACTCATTTCTTTTACATAATTATAGCAGAAGTTATGCCCAAGTAAACGCAAAATTAATCGATAATTTCCGAGCGAATATGGCAAGAACTTTAACTTTTCCACTCTTTGACAATTACAGATCCCGTCCCCGCGAGATTTTCCAAGTCAGTAACCAGCTGCGAATGGATTGTTACATGATATTTATCCTGCAACTTCTTGGTTTCCTTACTCTTTTCATAATATAAATAGACAACTGAAGTTCCTGCATATTTCAGCAACACCTTCTGAATGTCCAATAGCTTGCTTGATCTTTCCAGCTCTTCCGTAACCTTAATAAAAAGGGCCTCTTCTTTCTTCTGAGCGTTTAGCAGCAGGGAATCCATGTCCCATACCTTGTTGGCAATGAGTTTAGTGCTTTCGTCTTGCTTCTCTACTTTGCCTTGAACAACAACTTTTTTATTCTTTTTCCATAGAGATGGTTCCTTCTCATAAGCAGCTGGAAAAACAACCAGCTCTAGCTGCGAGACTTTATCCTCCAGCATGGCAAAAGCCATCGGAACCCCCTTGCGAGTCGTAATCACTCTGGACTCTGCAATCATGCCTGCCACCATAACCGTCTGATTATGGAACTGATCAAGCCGATGAAGAGGAGTGACCTCCTTGCGATTGAGAATCGGATTATATTCATCCAACGGATGCCCGGATACAAAAAGCCCCAACAGCTCTTTCTCAAGATCTAAGCACTCTTTCTTCGTAAAAGGCGGGATCTCTGGGAATCGAACTTCCTCTTCTTGTGTGCCTTCAGAAAACAAGCTGACTTGACCATCAGCATGATCTTTCCTCCAACCTTGGGCTTTTTCCAACACTACATCCAATATGGATAGCTTCTGTGCCCGATGTCCTGCCAATGGATCAAATGCCCCGCTTTGAATAAGAGCTTCCAGCACCCTTCGGTTGCAAACCCTAGAATCCACTCGCCTGCAGAAATCGGAAAGACTTCTGAAATTTCCACGTCTCTTTCTTTCTTCTAGAATGATTTGAACGGCATGCATCCCCACATTTTTGATGGCGGAAAGTCCAAATAAAATTCCATTATCGCGGATGGAAAATAATGCTGAACTATGATTAATATCCGGAAGCATAACCGGGATAGACCTTTTCCTGCATTCGTCTACATATTCCGCTACTTTCGCCGCATTGCCTATAGAAAGGCTCAATAATGCTGTAAGAAATTCCCGAGGATAATTGGCTTTCAGATAAGCCATCTGATAAGCGATCAGGCTATATGCCGCGCTGTGGCTGCGGTTAAATCCATAATCAGCAAATCGAACGATGAGATCGTATAACTCCTGTCCCGTTTTTTCCGGATACCCCTTCTGTATGCACCCTGAGACAAACTGCTCCCTTTGTTCCTCAAGTACTTCCCGCTTTTTTTTGGAGACCGCCCGACGCAATACATCTGCTTGACCCAGCGTGTATCCGGCCATTTGAGAAGCGATCTGCATAATTTGCTCTTGATACAGGATAAAACCATACGTATCCTGAAGGATAGGACGCAGATCATCATGAAGATAGCTTACTTGCTTTCGCCCATTTTTAGCTGCTGCAAAGTCCGGAATGATTTCCATAGGACCTGGGCGGTACAAAGCAAGGATGGCTATAATATCCTCTAAGCTTGATGGCCTCACCTCACGCAGTACATTTCGCATACCCGAAGACTCCAGCTGAAAAATGCCTGTGGTGTCTCCGTGTGTCAGCATACTGAAAGTTTTCTCATCATCATGGGGCATGTCTTCCAAGCGAAAACTCACAACGTTTTGGTTCTGCCTTATCAACGACAATGCAAGTTCGATAATCGTCAGGTTTCTTAATCCCAGGAAATCCATTTTCAGCAAACCGATTTCTTCTAGATGCTCCATGGAAAATTGCGTTAAGGAGTGCCCCTCATTTCCTTGCTGCAATGGAACATAATCGGTTAGCGGAGCCTTGGAAATCACTATGCCGGCCGCATGGGTACTCGCATGGCGGGGAAGCCCTTCAATCCCTTTCGCAAAGCGGATGAGCTTTTCCACCTCTTCACTTTCCTCATGCGCCTTTTTTAGCTCAGGTATGGAATTCACTGCTTCGTCAAGCGTCATTCCTTGTGAAATAAGCTTGGCGGTTTGATCCACGACATGAGCAGGGTAGTTCATGACCCGCCCTACATCCCGAATTGCCGCTCGTGCCGCCATTGTCCCGAAAGTGATGATCTGTGCGACATACTCTTTGCCATATTTCTTGGAG
This sequence comes from Ammoniphilus soli, assembly GCF_040813775.1. NCBI lineage: Bacteria > Bacillati > Bacillota > Bacilli > Caryophanales > Paenibacillaceae > Ammoniphilus > Ammoniphilus soli. The sequence goes on along the minus strand of NZ_JBEGDL010000009.1, from coordinate 80,202 downwards.
ACGTAGTCAATAACTTCCCCCCGCCGCTCCACTTCAAAGTCTATATCGATATCCGGCATACTGATCCGCTCCGGATTAAGGAATCGTTCGAAGAGCAGCTGATATTTAAGAGGATCCACATTTGTAATACGGAGGGTGTAGGCAACAAGACTTCCAGCGGCAGATCCCCGTCCCGGCCCTGTTACTATCTTTTGTTGATGAGCAAACCTCATAAAATCCCAAACGATCAAAAAATAATCGGAAAATCCCATTCTTTCAATAACAGAAAGCTCATACGCCAATCTCTCCTTCGCTTCCTGGGAGGGGTTTCCATAGCGCATTTCAAGCCCTTCCTCGCAAAGCCTTCGAAGAAACCTTTCCGAAGTCTCCCCCTCCGGGAGGGGAAACTGAGGAAGAATATACTGGCCGAATGGAATGTTGACTTCACAGCGCTCTGCTATCGAGATCGTATTCCGAACGGCCTCCCTAGCATAGGGAAAAAGCTTGATCATTTCCTCTTGGCTTTTTAGGTAAAACTGATCATTCGGAAACCTTGACCGGTTGGAATCGCTCAAGTGCTTCCCGGTTCCGATGCAAAGCAAAATATCATGATTCAAAGCATCCTTCCGATCAAGGTAGTGGACGCTGTTGGTCACAATAAGCGGAACCCCTGTATCCCTGCTGCATTGAAGAATGCGTTGATTAAGCAAGCGCTGGTCCTCTAGACCATGGTCTTGAAGTTCCAGAAAAAAGCTTCCTGATCCGAAGATGCCCTCATATTCCTTCGCCACGTCCACAGCCGCGTTAAAATTCCGTTCTTGGAGCAGCTGCTGGATTTCACCGGACATCCCAGAGCAAAAGGCGATTAGGCCCTCTGCGAAAGTTCTGAGCAGAGACTTATTGACCCTTGGCTTTCCATAGGACGTCTGAAGGCTGGCCTCCGTTACGAGCTTAAGCAGATTTTTATAGCCCTTATCGTTTTCTGCTATCAAAACGAGGGAATGGCGGCTTTCATCCCGCACACGATCAGCCAAATCCCCTTGGATAACATCCATCGTCACTCCAATCAGAGGCTTCACTCCATGGCGCAAGCATGCTTTATAAAATGGTATCGTACCATACATCGTTCCGTAATCCGTAATGGCTAAGGCATCCATCCCCAGATCCTTCGCCTGTTTCACAAGCCCTTCGATTCTGCACGCGCCTTCTAATAGGCTGAATTCGCTATGGACCCGCAAATGTACAAAACGCTCCATAGTCTCTCTCCTTTCTCCTCAGGCTTTTATCTATTATACATCAATATCCGATGGTTCTCCTGTGGAGCCTTTCTTCGAAAGAATGATCATATTCCGCCTTACTTGTCCATAAAAATATATGGATACTGAAAAGGAAGTGGTTATCCTTGACTCTTTTAGCCAACGTCATCCTCCATTTCTTCATTGCCTTCGGAATCGTAGTAGGCGGGTCTTTAATGGGAGCCATGGGGTCATTTTTGGTCAGGCAGCCCCCTTTGAGCAACATGATGGCACTCTCTGAAAAACTGAAGATCTGGGGGCTTGTCGGAGCACTCGGGGGAACGTTCGACTCATTCATGCAAATTGAACGGGTTTTTAACAATGGAGAGGTATCTGACATTATAAAGCAGATTATCCTCATCATCAGTGCCTTTGCCGGAGCTTATAGCGGATTTATTCTTATTAAATGGCTAGGGAAGATCGAAGGATGAGAATTCCTAGCCGACAAACCTATAAGCAGTGGATTCGATATGAAATGATTTTCTGCCTTGGCATGGTGCTGGGTGCTCTTATCTTTCTATTGTTTTACGGCAAAGAACTGGATAGACTTCATTTAGAATTGAAAGCTTTAGAAAACCAGAGTCAACACTTTGAAGATCAGGTTAAAAAATATGAAGAGCAAAATAACAGCCGGAACACAAAAAAGCTTACAGTAGAAAACATAGAGATTCATCTCGAAGATCCCAAGCCAGAAGATAAGTTTATCGAGTTAGAACTGCAGAAACGCATTGGAAGAGAAATGAAGTTTTTGGAAGGAAAATCTCTGGAGAGTGTCGATGACTTGCACTTACTTGTGTGGCAGCATTTCAAGGAACGTACGTACAAACTGGGAGACCGCACCGTAAAAGTCGAACTAAGGAACATGACCATCTACCAAACGGTGCATTTGTATCTCATTGCCAAACTGGAACAGCCAACCCCTTAAAATTTGAAAATATGGTGACATCTGCACCAATCATGTCGAAAGATTCTAAAATATAGTGTAAAATAAAAGACAAGAAAACTTATTGAAGGAGGCTGATCAAAATGATCATCAATCAACGGGAAATGGCTCGAGCCAAATGTGAAAGGCTGAAAAACGGCTTTTCCACCTTCGCGGAAACAACCCAGGTCACTGAGTTCATCGAGAGATATATCAGAGATCACCATCTTCGCGTCCACATAGACAAAACCCCTTTTGGAAACAGGTTTATCCCGATAAAAGAATAGACTGTTCTAGTCCGGCATGAAAAGCCGGGCTTTTTCCCTAACTTTACATCAACCCTTCGGGTCAAATTTGATAAAATTGATTTTATCAAATTTGAGAGTTTACCCCTTGATGTAAAGTTAGGGAATTTTTGTTGTATAATAAACAGCGTATTAATCTGCTACGAAAGGAACAAACCACATGATTTTAACTGGCTTCACTATCGCAGCACTTTTTTTGACCATCGTATTTGGCTTCCAATACCGCATGGTAAAGCAGCCTCTTGGCCGGAAAATAGGCCAGGCTTTGATGAATATCTTTATGGGGGTTACGTTAATTCTGTTCTCTGCCAACCAGCTCCTGTTCCCTGATTTAACGAAGACCCGTGTCATCATTGCGACCCTATTGCTTTTTCTAGGGGGAGTAAACTTTATTATGGGTTTGAAGAATTACCGTTATTATAAGGGAATGGTGGAAAGGTAGGGAATTTATGCGAAATAAGGAGGCTAACTCGAAGAAGTTTATACTTTCTTATTCCGTAGAAAAAAGCAGGAAGGAGCTCCCCCCCCTTCCTGCTTTTTATCGCTCAACCACTTGCGTTGTCATCATTGCTTTTGCCACAAGCATCCCCTGATGGAAGACCTCCACCTCAACCTTTCCGAACTTCCGGCTGATCTCCATGACGCGAGGCCTGATTTCAATGGCGCTCTCAATCTGTACCGGCTTAAGAAAATAAACCGTGATATTTTCTGGTACCATATCGCCTTTTCGGTGCTGTCTTAGCGCTCTGCTCCCTGATTCCGAGACAATGGTAGTCAAGACGCCACTCGAAATCGTCCCCAGATGATTGGTCATTTGAGGCGTTACTTCTCCGCGGAAGACAATATTTCCGCCGTCCAGCTTTTCTTCTTCAAATCGCGAAATAATCTGGTCTGCGAATGTCTCTCCAATTTGCGGCTGCTTCTGGATAGACTGCATTGCCTTCAAGACATCCTGCCGGCTGATAACTCCCAAAAGCTTCTTGTGATTGTCTACAACCGGCAACAGTTCGATCCCTTCCCAAACCATCATATGAGCGGCCGAAGCAACCGAAACTCTCGGCATCGCTGTTAGTGGATTTTTCGTCATGAGCTTATCGATGGCCGCCTCGTCATCGTGTCCCATGACATCCTTGGTAGTCACAACTCCATGCAGCTTAAGCTGCTCGTCGACAACCGGAAAACGTCCATGACCCACTTCTTGCGATAAGGCGTGCCAGTCTTTCACCTTACTATTGGTATATAAATAGTACGTCGCGTCCATCGGTGTCAGGATGTCCTCCACCATGACGATTTCCTTCTTGATAAGCCTGTCATAGATGGCACGGTTGATCAGTGCGGCCACTGTAAAGGTATCATAGCTGCTTGAAATAATCGGCAATTGCAGCTCATCCGCAAGCTGCTTGACATCTTCACTCGTGTCAAATCCCCCTGTAATCAGAACTGCCGCTCCATATTGCAAGGACAGCTTGTGCGCTTGATACCGGTTTCCTATAATCAACAAGCTGCTAGGTTCCACATACCGCATCATCGCTTCTAACTTCATGGCGCCAATGACAAACTTGTTCAGGGTTTTATGTAAACCTTCCCTTCCCCCTAAAACATGCCCATCAACAATATTTACAACCTCAGCAAAGGTGAGTTTCTCAATGTTCTTTTTCTGCTTCTTTTCAATCCTTACCGTTCCGACACGTTCAATGGTACTCACAAGTCCTTGGACTTCGGCATCCTTAATCGCCCGGTAGGCTGTTCCTTCACTCACATCGAGATCTTTTGCCACCTGACGAACAGAAATCTTCGATCCGACCTCGAGGCTCTCAATGTGTTTTAGTATTTGTTCATGTTTTGTCGCCATTGTGTACCACCTGTATTTAAATAATTACTCTTATACCGTCTCTACACTGTACTAATCTGTTGTATTCTCATTATAGCGAGTTAGTATAACAATAACAACCTGAACATAAAAAAGAAGCCTTTGTCCCTAGACAAAGGCCCCTTCTTCTTAACGAACATTAGTACTGCGCTTTTTATGCCGTGTTGAAGCTCGTTTGGCGAATGGCTGGTGTTCCGCTAACCGCCCTGGTGATTGGGCTGATCTTTGGCGTTCCGGTCCAAGGACATAAAACAGGTTGCTGCCGACGACCAGCATAGCAAACGCCAGCCAAACGAAACTAAAATTCGTCGCGAGTTCCGATTGGCCCTGAATCGGCAAACGAGGAACCGCGTAGAATACGAGGCATAAAGCAAACACAAGACAGCTTAGGGCGCGAAATTTTTTCAACTTCTCACCTTCCTATCCCCCATATTATCCATAGAAATATATGAAAGAAAGGGACAAGAAATGCCTTTTACTGAACCACAGCTTCCACCCGGTAAATTTTCATCCCCAGGTTCACAAACTTTTGCTCATATTCCGTCATGACCGATTTGGCTTCTTCAAATGCACTATTATGCAAATCAAAGGTGATGTTCTTTAAACGAAGGCCACTGTCACTCATTTCATTCAAGGAAAACTCAAACAGCTTCTCGTTATCCGTTTTCAAATGAATTTCATTTCCTTTTTGAAGGATTCTTTTATAGCGGTTAAGGAAGTCTCTATGTGTGAGACGCCTTTTAGCATGGCGGGTTTTGGGCCAAGGATCGCTGAAATTCAAAAAGAACCTTTCCACTTCTCCTTCAGCAAAGACCTCTTCTAGCTTCGTTATGTTGAGCCAAAGAAAAGCAATATTCGTTAACCCTTTTTTGGCAGCTTTTCGAACAGCGGAAATCAATACTTCTTCTCGTACTTCCACACCGATGTAATTCACAGAAGGATTTTGCTCGGCAAGCGTGGTAATAAAATTCCCTTTTCCTGTCCCCAATTCGACATGGATAGGATGGTTATTGCCAAACCAACTGCTCCATTTCCCACACTGCGCCTGTGGATCTAGAACAACTAATCTTTCATAGCTCACAATTTCCTCTTTTACCCAAGGCTTCTTGCGCAATCTCATTTTAATATGACTCCTATCTCTCTGACATTCTGCTTATCCTATTCGATTCAGTATACGTTTTTATCTTTTCGCCTGTCCATAATCTTTTACGAACAAAATCCGCTCATGCAAAGTAGGGTGCCCATAGAGAAAATACTTTACTAAAGGAGGCGGATTGACCTCTGACAAACCCTCTACTGCCAATCGTTGAAACGTTCGGACCGCAGCATCCGGATCCTTCATCATTTCCATTGCATATACATCCGCTGCATGTTCATATTGTCTTGAAACAGCATTTTGAACGGGCATGGATAGGAAGGATAAAATGGATAGCAAAAGTAGAAAAAGAGGCAACGAGGCGATATCCCCTACCCTATCGATCCCCCAGCTTTGTCCAAACCGCCTAATGCTCCACTCCAAGAGGAGATAAATAACATAGAGCGCCGCTAGGATCATAAATATAGTTCCAATAAGCAGCCAAATCATATGATGGAGAACATAGTGGCCAATTTCATGGGCCATAATGAATAATATTTCATCCTGTTTCAGCTTTTGAAGAGTAGTATCCCATAAGACAATCCTCGTATTATCACCTATACCGTTGACATAGGCATTCAGCGAATTCGTCTTTTTAGACATGTCCACCTCATAAACCTGGTCCACGGGCACATCTGCTTGCTCAGCCAATTTTAAGATATCCTCTTTTAACCGCTCGTCCTTCAGAGGCGAAAATTCATGGAAAATGGGGTCCAGCACAATCGGCTGAACATACATAAAAAACAAAGCGATTGGGATCGAGGCAATCCAACACCACAACCACCATCGACGGGGGCTTTTTCGCACAATTTGATAAAGAATCCAAACAACCGGACTCATCAAGATCACCGAGAGGCCGAATGACTTGAGCTTATCTGCCATCCAGCTGGAAAAAGGCTCGTTGGTCATGCCGTATTCATGCCTCAGCTCGAACATAAAGTAATCTTGGGGAAAATGAAACAGGCTTGTCGTTAAACTTAACAAAAAGGCAAAGATGACCACTTGGAAGAAACTTCCTTTAATCTTTTCCGCCCATTTCTTGTAAGCAGCTGTAAGTCCTAACCCAAGGATTAAGAGGTAGATTCCCCATTCCAAAGGTCCTCCTATAAAGAAAACAATATTCTTTATCCTGGAATAAGAAATAGACTGTTCCATTTGCTCTTTATTCATAAATGTCGCTGGGTCAGAGGGACCTCCTATCCACTCCGCTGGTAAGGAACTCGGAGTATGCAATAGGTACCACCCTATTAACAGTCCATATAAACAAAGAATCACGGTGAATATCACATAAAATCTTCGCACTTGCTCTCCTCCCTTACGCCTTCTCCCTTCATTTTTGTCAAGATTACTCCATTTCAAGCACATGATATTTAAATTCTATGATGCTGTTCAGCCCACATTTCTTGTTTTTTTATACGCAAAAAAGAGGATGTTCCAAAAAGCTATGCTTTTGGGACACCCCCATAGATGTTTAATTTTTTGCAACGGTAAGGACTCGCTTTGCCCCATAATATTTATAGTGGTTGAAATACCAGTTCAGATCACTCACTTCAACCTTTCGCGTAGCCGAGTGAATTATCTTATTGTTCCCTATATAAATTCCAACATGAGAGATTCTGCCTTTCTTCAAGGTATCAAAAAATAAAAGATCGCCCACGCGGAGGTTTTTCCGATCTACTTTGGCACCTGCTGAAAACTGCTCTCCTGATGATCTGGGAAGCTTCACTCCCATTTGTCCCATAACATAACGAGTAAAGCCGCTGCAATCAAAACCCTTTGGCGTTGTTCCGCCAGTGCGGTACGGAGTTCCAGCCAATCCAACCGCAAGCGTTTTCACTCTAGAAAGGAGCATCTCAAGGCCACGGGAAGATTCCTCAGGATTCCCGGAAATATTTTCAGTGGCAACATATCCTACTTGGTCACCGGACCTTACCTTGGTCCACTTGGCATTCGTCTCGGCGACTTCTACCTTTGCCCCCCGCTCCAGGACGACCAGTACCTTTGAATCTAGCTTTTCTTGTTCCCTGACATTTAAATGATCGGCATTTATGTAGGCTATTTTCTTGGCTTTAGCACTTGATTCCCCTGCTTCAGGTATCACTAGCTTCTGATTAATGCTAAGTAAGTCAGACCGAAGTCCATTCACTTCTTTAAGCTTGTCAATGCTTGTTCCATACTGAGCTGCGATGCGATATAACGTATCTCCTGCTTCAACGACGTGATCTTCAGCTGATGCAGAAGAAGCGAAAAACAACGCAGCTAGCAGGAACCCGGCTAGTCTTTTCTTCATTAGGCCACCACCATGTCATCCAGTTCCGATATTTTTCATAAAATCTACTAACCTATCAGACTCACTTTTCTAGTATAACTTGTTTTCGACAGATTGGACAGCTTTTGGCAATTTATTTACCGAACTTTTTCGCATTTTGTGAATAAAAGGTGAATCCTGTCGGAGGATGTCCAAAAAAATGAGTGGCCTTCTGGCCACTGCTTCATTATTAAGGGGGTTTTCATCGTATTTATATCTTACCTAATCAATATTACAGGCGTGTTACAGGAATGTGTCAAATTAACGAAAAAGTTTGACCCGGTTCTAGCACGACTCCATCCAGGCCTTTCCCCTTCAGCTTCTCTACAAAAGCCTGTCCGTCCTGTTCGATCAGCCCAAAAGTATTAAAATGGATGGGCACTACCTTTTTCGCTTGAATCCATTCTGCTGCAACCAATGCATCCTCGGGACCCATCGTAAAGTTATCGCCTATCGGCAGAAAAGCCAAATCGATAGAATTTAACTCTCCGATCATCTTCATATCCCCAAACAGCGCCGTATCTCCCGCGTGATAAATCACAGTTCCATCAATGGTTACGATGAGTCCGCAAGGCATTCCGGCATAAATAATCTTCTGCTCATCAGCGAAGGTCAGCCCTGAGCTATGAAACGCCTGAGTAAGCTTCACTTTGCCGAAATCAAATTGCCAGGCTCCCCCTGTATTCATCCCATGGACCTTTACGCCTTGCCAGGAAAAGTAAGTAGCCAGTTCATGGGTAGCCACAATGGTTGCATCGTTATTTTTCGCAATGGTCAGTGCGTCATCCATATGATCGCTGTGTCCATGCGTCAATAGGATATAGTCTACTTTCACATCCGCCGCCTTTGTTTTAGCGAGCGGGTTATTGGTGATAAATGGGTCAATAATAATCGATTTCCCGTTATGCGTAATCTGGACGGTTGAATGACCATGATAAAGAATTTCCATATAAATTCCTCCTTCAGATTAGGTTGGTTAACTTGTCAATTGGGGGTACCACTTTTTGCCAACCTAATCATACCAAAAATAAAACAACCTTCCAATTCCCTATCCTAAGAGCAAAACTAATATGGCCTGTGTGGCTCCTATTAAACCTCCAAGGATAGCACCCAATACGGTGATCATCTTCAGCTCCTTGCCCGTAATGCTGATAATCATCTCTTCCAGCTTGTTTACCGGGAAGGCCTCCACCTGAGCGGCTGCAATCTGCGTCAGATTAACCTTTCGCAGCCCTTCCTCCAAGTTGCTCTCGATCCAAGATAAAACCGTTCCGACTAGAGATGGCACTGCTTCTATTATGTAAGGCAGAATAGGCTGAAGTAACGCTTGTAGCTTCAATCCGCCGATCTTCTCAACGCTTATGATCCGATCAACCAAAAATTGAATCGCTTTTTCCACTTTTTCACGTCCTACCCACTGAATCAATTCTCCGACTTGCTTGTTATATAGACCCTTAAACTCTTGTTTCAGAATAGTACCCAGCTTTTCCTGAAGACCTTCACTCCGCAAGGCCGATTCCAGGGAAGAACTGACTTTAGATATGACCTTTTCATCAGACAATAGCATGGAAGCCAGTCCTCCAAACATCCCTAGCCCTCCGACGAGCTGGGAAAGCATCTGACGGATCATAGCTTCTCCTTCCTTGGAACTCAGGTACCGAGAGATTCTTTCCAATAGAAGAGGCACGACATCATCGATTTTCCCTTCCAACCCCTCCTTTACTTCATCGGAAAGAAGCTCATCCAGTGTTAAATAGCTTGTCTGGGTCACTCTTTGGGTCAAATAATAGACGAGCTGATTCTTCACTTTCCCGCCTAGCTCTTCCGTTAAGGGCATTCCCCACTTCGTCAATACCTCCTGCAGGGTGTCCTCTGAACTAGCCCATTCCTTTATTTTAGCCATAAGCCATTTCTGAAGCTCTGCATCGAATTGGCCTTTTCGCAGCATGGAGCGGACCCCTTCAGGCGTAATGAGAAAATTCTCTACCAGTTTTCCCATCTGCTGCGCCAGCTCATCATGCCTCTTGGGGATAAGCCCGGGCGTAAAAGGAACTCTCCATTTCCCAATATAAATCGCTTTATATGGCCTAAAGAGCATACGTATAGCCAGTTCGTTTGTCACCCCTCCAATCAGGGCGCCTATTCCCATCTGTAAAACAAGTAATATCGGCCATGACACCATAGTCAACCACTCCTCTCTTTCTGCTTCTTCTTAGACCGACTGTGCTGATGCCCACTATTTTCACCAAGGGGTGAATGCCCTCATACTATACAGTAATTGAAAGCCTATTGGGAAGGGGAATATGCATGTCACACATTTGCGCCGGAATACAGCTAGACGAAAAGTCGGACTTCCCTTCTGGGACTCACTTGCTTCTTAGTCCTAAGATCCAGCAAGCCCTGCAGATCCCTTTGCGTTCCCCCATTATTCTTCAACTGGGACAAAAGACAGTAAGCTGTATTGTCCAGACCTTCACTAGCACTGCCTCCCTGGTCCGCATGCGAAAAGATTTAGGTGATCATCTCCACATCCCCGATGGGATCCAACTGAATATCCGCTATGACAGCAAGCATCGAAGACTTGTTCTTGGTCCTGTTTTTGGTGTTCTCATTACAACCTTAATCAAAACGCCTGAAGGAATCTTCGGATCAGCTTCCTCCTTTTGCAAGGAGCTTGTTCAAGGGGCCAAAGCCAAAGGTATTCTTGCCTATATCTTTACACTAAAAGACCTGGATCATGAAAATCTGACCGCTAAAGGATGGAGATGGGAAAACGGCAAGTGGATTCAAAGAACCCTGCCTTATCCCGATATCATCTACAATCGCCTAGCATCACGCAGGGATGAAAATCGCACAGAAACACAAGATTGGATCAAAGGGCTAAAGAAAAAAGGCATTACCTTCTTTAATGAGCATTTCCTCAATAAATGGCAGGTTCATGAAGCCTTGAGTAACATCAAAGAAGCCTCGCCCTATTTACCTTCAACCCATATGCTAAAAGGCTTTGCGACAGTAAAGGATGCCGTGGAGAGATTTCCGCAAGTTTATCTCAAACCAACCAATGGGAGTCTGGGAAAAGGGATTTACCGCATCTCTCGCAACGGCAACCGTTTTACCTGTCAATATTCTACAATGAGCGGGAGCGTCAGAAAAGAGTTTTCAAAGCTTAGTGACCTATACCAATCCATCGCTCCCAAAGTCTCTAGAAGAATTCCTTATCTCGTCCAGCAAGGGCTTAGATTGGTCAAAGTCAATGGAAACCCTCTTGATTTTCGCTCTCTTGTGCAAAGGGACCAAACCGGTAAATGGGCCGTCACCTCCATTGTCGGCAGGATCGGCCAAGACCAGTCTATCGTTTCTAATCTCGCGCGCGGAGGCACCATCATGCCTGTAGCCAAAGCTCTGCAAGCGGCCTCCCCCTGGAACGGCCCTCGGCCAAGTACGAAGCAGCTTAAGAAAATTTCCACCACACTCTCAGAAAGCTTAGAGTCCTCCATGGAGGGGCACTTCGCTGAACTGGGCATTGATCTTGCCGTAGATACCCATGGGAAGGTTTGGCTTCTGGAAATAAATGCGAAGCCCTCCAAAAATGATGACCAGGTTTTATCCGAACAGAATAAAACAAGACCTTCTGTAAAGAAGCTTTTTGATTATGCACTCTATCTTTACGAATCAAGCAAACCATCCTATCGAGGTCCAGGTGGTATTATGCAAGTTGCAGCAAGAAAACCACTGCGGCAAAAGAAAAGGTGACAAGATTGCATGGAGAATTCCGCTTTAGGCATTATGACCGTGCACATACCTGGCAATCCCCCCTTTCCGGAGCGAGAGTTTTTCCGGAGACTCATTGAAACAGGGAAACAAATAGGGATTCCCGTCATCGTTTTTCACCCTACCGGATTACAATTCGAGACTCGAACCGTTAAAGGCTTTTCTCTCGATCAGAACAATCAGTGGAAGTCCGTAACGGCGCCCATACCAAAGTTTATTTATGATCGCTGTTTCTATTTGGGGACGAAATATAACCGAATTTACAAACCTTACATCGCTCGGCTTGTCAACTCAAAAGGCGTCCGTTTTTTGGGGCTTGGACTCAAAGGGAAATGGCAAATGTATGAGTTAGTGAGCAAGCATCCGACTTTAGCCTCTTACCTTCCGCCAACTGAACAAGTTGAAAACCTGAACCAAATCCAGTTGTGGCTTCAGCGATACCCTTCGATTATTTTAAAACCGAAGAACGGATCCCTTGGCATTGGAGTCATTAAAGCTACCCAATCGAATCGCTCGATTCTAGTAGAGGGCCGCAGCACGGACAACGTACCCTTTCAAAAGAATTTCACTTCATTCCAATCCTTTGCAGCCTTTTTCAGATCAAGCAAAAAAAGATGGAAATACCTTATCCAGCCTTATCTGACCTTAACGACCCAACAAGGGATACCCTTTGATGTGCGGCTGCTCGTTCAAAAAGACGGTTCGGGACAATGGGCAACCACGGGAAAAGCGATTCGAATGGGCTCCGGAAAAAGTATTACCTCTAATTTGCATGGAGGGGGAAGAGCTTTTTCTTTTGAGGGCTTCTTGCAGCAAAACTACACCCTTAAAGAAGCAGAAAAAATAAAGTCCCATATGGCCGTTCTGGAAAGCGCACTTCCTAAATATCTTGAACAGCACCACGGACCGCTTGTGGAATTAGGCATCGACATCGGCATCGACAATGACCATAACATATGGCTCATCGAGGTTAATTCCAAGCCAGGGAGGCAGATTTTTGAGCAGCTTCAAGATCAGGAAGCCGTCCTAAAATCTCAACTATGTCCGCTATATTATGCCAAATATCTCATGCGATTTTAAATAGGAGGGTAAGAGATGGAGTCTAAAAGAGTACAGATCCAGTTCCTGCAGACGAATAAATATAATGGGATCGTGATATCCCACGATCTGTGCAGGCAATTGGGAATAGACAACAGAAATCAAATCTATGTTCAGTTAGGACAGAAAAAAATCTTGACTAGATTATTTAAGGCTAGAAGGGGAACGAACGATATCTGGATCCCTCCAGTCATCAGAAGAGATCTCGTTGTTCCCTTCAGCGGTCAGCTGCATGTCAAAGTAGAGGGAGATACGTTGCGCCTGGGGCCCGTTGTCGGCATCCTAAGCACAGGAATTTCCATTTCCAATAATCAGCTTGTCAGCAAACGTGCCTACTTCTTTAAGCATCTTCTGTCCGCCCAGCGTGGTGAAGCCTTGTATTATTACTTATTCACTCCGTCCGATGTGAACTGGGAAAATAAAACCGTGCGCGGGATGTTCTTGCAGGAAAGCCCTGGAGGAACCGTTTGGCGCCAGGCCATCGTACCTCTTCCAGATGTTGTATACAATCGCATCCCCGATCGATATTCCGAAAAATCTACAACTGTCCAAAGCTTTAAAAGCAAGCTGGAACACCTGACTGATGCCAAAATGTTCAATCCAACGTTTTTTAATAAATGGTCCATCCACCAGCAGCTGCAGGATCATGGCTTTGCCAGCCAACATATTCCTGAAACCTATGTAGCTCCCACATCGGCAAAAATTCAGCAAATGCTTCAAAGTCATCGCATGGTTTATCTTAAACCGGTTGCCGGAAGTTTAGGCCTAGGCATCATGAAGATCGTCTATCGGCCTGGCGCGGGATATTTCTTAAGCTACCATAATAACTCGCAAAATGTACTGCGAAGATACCGCACCCTCTCTTCCCTTCTGCAAGCCCATATTCCTAAAACCCGATTAAACACTTACCTCGTTCAGCAGGGTATACCCTTGATTAAATTTAATGGTCGTCCTCTTGATTTTCGCGTGCATGTGCATAAAAATCGAGAAAACCAATGGGTCATTGCTGCCATTGCAGCCAAAATAGCAGGGCAAGGAAGTGTCACCACTCACGTTCGAACAGGGGGCACAGTTGTAGCAGGCGAGGATCTCATCCAGCATGTATTCCAAAACCAAGGTCCAGCGGTAGAAAAAAAGCTTAGAGACACCGCTGTTCAGCTCGCTCAAGCCATTGAATCCAGAGTCAATCAGCACATCGGCGAGCTCGGGTTTGATATCGGCATCGATGAGCGTGGTCATATTTGGATGTTTGAGGCTAACTCCCGCCCTGGCCGATCGATCTTCAAACATAATAGCTTTAAGGAAGCGGATAAAAAATCAATACGGCTCATAGTCGACTATAGTCGTTATCTAGCCAATTTCCAGTAGAAAGGAGCGTTTATTCATGACGACAGTCAAACTCCCGATTCTTTCCTTCCGACCTTCCAGTCATCAGTGGACGCTCCATGTGGCCAATTCCGAACGCTTAGGGAACAGAGAAATTTCAGTTGAGTTCGGAGCCGAGAAAAAACAAATTCCTGTTACCCTTTCCTCTATTCCCCCAACCGGCGTTATCGCCTCGAGGGTTTGCATCGCACAACGGCAAGGATCCCTTTCGATCGGTCCGTTGCTCGGCATCCTCACCGTAAGGCGAGGATCTGATTTTAAAGGAAATAAGAAGAATTATATTGACATCATCCATACAGCAAGGCAGCTAGGAGCCTTCGTCTATGTCTTTACCATCGAAGACATCAATTGGAATAAGCGGACGACTGGAGCCTTTTTATATGATGGGAAGCTGGGCTGGACGCAGATTTCAGGGCTCCCCTTGCCGAATGTCGTATATAATCGTATTCCTTACCGGGAAGATGAAATGAAAGATGAAGTGCAGTTAGCTTTAAAAAGACTGCAGGCCATTCCTCATCTCCATCTGTATAACAGCCAATTTTTTAATAAATGGAGCTTATATGAAGATCTTAGCCAAAACCCCCGTGTATCCAAGTACATTCCGGAATCGCAAAAACTAGTTTCCTTCAGGGAATTTTCCTCGATGCTTCACAAACACTCTTTGCTTTATTTAAAGCCCATTGCAGGAAAAGCGGGAAAAGGAATTATGAGATTAGAAATCTCTGATGGGAACTACACGCTAAAAATCCCTGGAGAAACGAGAGTGGTAGCCAAGCGGTTTCAAGATGCAGCCTCATTATGGAACGAATTGAAAACAAAAATTTCAACAGGCTATGTTGTTCAGGAAGGAATCCCTCTTTTAACCTACCAAGGGCGACCATTCGATATCCGCGTACTGGTCCAGAAAGACGGAACGGGGACTTGGAGGCCATCCGGGGCAGGGATTCGGGTAGCAGGAAAGAACAGCATTACAACCCATGTTCCTAGAGGCGGATCTATCGCCTCTCCGGATGTCGTCCTGAGAAAACTGATGAGCGAAGCGGACTATACCGCTTTTATGAATCGATTAAAGAAAACGACACTGGAGATTGCCGCTTCCTTAGAAGAGACCTACCCGACCTTGGGCGAGTTCTCGATGGATCTGGGACTGACAAAGGACGGAAGTCTTTGGTTCTTTGAAGCCAACGCAAAGCCGATGAAGTTTGATGAGCCCCATATCCGAAAAACCTCACTTGAGCGCATTATCCAGTACGCCCAATACTTATCTAACTTTACTCCAAAAGGAGAGGTTCACCGTGCTAATTAAGCAAATTACGCCGGAATCACTCCCTAAGGTACGCCAGCGTCTCATTCGATTCCTTAAGTCCCATGGCGACAAACGCATCACCAAGCAAGGGATAAGATGGCTGGAGGGACTGAACGAAGCAGAGGTGCTGCACCCTGGCAACGTCATTTTGGTTTGCATCGAGGATAAAAAGCTCACAGGTCTCATCGCCGTTTCCGACTACGGACGCCAAGAGTCCTATGTCGCTGTCCATCAGGATTACCGCCAACGCCAAACAGGGGTTACTTTAATCGAGGAATTGATGAAGCGGATTGATAAAGCCTATGGAAGAGTCGCTTTAGACAATGTTCCTAGTCTTAAAATGTGCTTTGCTATGGGGATGGTTGGGTTTAAGCTCGTAACCGGACCGACAGGAAAGCCGACGCTATGGCTTGGTTTAGGCAACTGGAAGAAAGAAGATGTGGAGTAAATGGCGAATCCAATGAAGCTTGGCATTTTAACCTGGAGACGAGGCAATTACGTTGAGGAGCTGGCCTTTTTTACTCATCTGGCCAAGGAAGCAGAATCCTTAAATACGGAAGTGTTCGTGTTTTCCCCAGACGACCAGCTGGAAACAGGGCAATTTCGCGCTTTAGCCTATAAAAAGGGAAAGGGGTGGACACCCAAAATCTGTCCCCCCCCTGATATCATATATGACCGATTCCGGAATATGCAGCCTCAAGCCTTTCGGAAATTTGTCCAATTTCGGAATCAGACTTCCCTCCCTTTTCTAAATTCTCGTCTCGCCCATAAATGGAACCTTCATCGTTTTTTGCAAAGTCACCCCGATGTGTCCAAATGGCTGCCGGAAAGCTTATTTCTGGAAAGCACTAAAGATGTTTCAACCCTATTCAAAAAGTATCCGACCATTTACATCAAGCCTGTGAACGGAACCGGAGGAAGAGGAATACTCGCTGTGAAGCGACATGGGACGGAAACCTTCTTGGTTTCCGGGCGAGATCCTTTAAGAAGAAAGGTAAAGAAATCCTTTACTTCCCTAGGGCAGTTATCCCACTTCATAGCAGCCTGGACCAAGGACACCAAATACATCGTACAGCAAGGACTTAACCTGGAGTGGGAGCCTGGCCTTGTTACCGACTTTCGTCTGCTTGTACAAAAAAACGCCCAAGGAGATTGGGCGCTGACCGGCTTAGGCGGGAAAGTGGGTACGAAAAACAGCGCAACCTCTAACCTGCATAGTGGAGGAAAAGCTGTTCATCCCGATCGCTTCCTCCAAAAGTATCTTCCAGAATCCAAGCGACTCTCTATTTACGAGGAATGCAAAGAGCTTGGCCTCAGCGTAGCCCAAGTGCTGGAAAATAAATTCGGAAGGCTTACTGAACTCGGAATAGACATCGGCATTGACCGGGATGGTCAGGTTTGGATCATCGAGGTAAATAATAAACCTGGAAGAGATATCTTCCATCAAATTGGAGACTTGGATACCTATCGGAAAGCCGTTCGGCGTCCCGTTGAATATGCCAGGTTCCTCTTTGATAGAAAAGCCTCCTAAATGCTACCCAGATACTCCAAAATCTGAGTTGAATGGCTTCGCAGGTTCCATTCTTTCCTTTTTAGAATCTCCTTATGTTGTTCATTAAAGCCTTCCGCCTCTGTTCGAATCTGGCGTGCCCATTGGCTCAGCTGGAGCCTGGATGCTTGATCAAGCTTGTCTTCTACAGCAGAACAGATGAACGAGCGGCAAACACTGTTTTTATACAGAGGGTTTAAGCCACAGCCCTTGCCCCTGACGAAAAATTGGCAGACAGAAAATTTCAGCTTCATATCTTCTTCCTCCATCTTGGAAAGAAGTTTTCCTTCTGCGAATCGGTTATAGGCTTCATTGACATGGGCATGAATAACAATTTCGTAGTCTCCTAAACTACGGTAGGGGTTATTGTAAATCTTCTCGATAAAAAAATCGGTCTGTCCGGACTTTATCATTTTCCAAATCTCAAATAAGGTAAAGACCGGACTATAACTGCAGCAGCCGACATGTTCCAACTCTTTGCCATAAGGAGCAAAGTAGTCTTCTGGACATGATCGGCACAGACTTGTCATGATTTGCTTAAAATCGGAATCCCAATCAATCATTCAGTACACCCTCTACACTAAGGTATACTGATCGTAAGGGAAAAAAGGAGCTCGGTCAACCGGCTCCTTTTTTCCATTTTTTCCGTGAAGGAAAGTTAAAGTTCGATTATATATTAGAGCGAACAAAACTTTCCTGGAGGCATGAGAAGCTTCTACTAATGATGGATACTACATCTCCGATAAAGCTTCTATAGAAGCTTCTCTTATAGGAATCTTCGATGCGTTTTCTTCCCGTCATGGCTAAAGAGCACTTGCCGTTCTTCCACCGTTGACTCCAAATGCACGGTTTTCCCCCAAAGCTTATAGACATAAGGCAGCGTTTTTTCTACATATTTAATATCAAGCTCCATGCCTTCAAAGTGATGTTTGATATAGAGTTCTCCGTTCTTTAAATAATCCCCATTCTCTACCGTCATATAGGGAAAGCCCCCATTGACACGGGATGTGACCAGCTGATCACGGACGGTTTCCCAAGTTTTATCGGTAATGGTCCAATCATTCCCTTGCTTGGCGAAAACATACATATCAAGCTCTTCCACAAGCTCCTTCGTCAAGTAGTTGCGAATGAATGAAATATCCGAGTCCAATTCCCGAATCTCAAAGATCTTTTTGCGCCCTTGCCCTTTTTCCCGGCCGTACTTGAGCTGGTCTTCAGCGCTTGGGTTATCCCACTTCCGTTCAATATATTCAAACATCTTCAACCCCAGGTAGTAAGGATTAATGCTTGTAGTTGATGGTTGGACGACACCGGCATTCAGTTTGGCAAACTCAATCGTTTCCGATTCTGTCAATTCCATTTCCCTTATGATTCTTTGATGCCAATAGGAAGCCCAACCCTCATTCATAATCTTCGTTTCTAGCTGCGGCCAGAAATATAGCATTTCATTGCGCATAATTGTCAGAATGTCCCTCTGCCAGTCCTGCAGGTGTGAAGCGTATCCTTCAATAAAGAGCAGCAGATCCTTTTCCGGTTCAGGAGGAAACTTTACCGGCTTTACCTCGCTTTCCTCCAACGCCTTTCGTCTAGCTTGTTCTTCGGGATCAAGTCCCCAAAGGTCATCATACTGACCCTTTGGCGATCTTCTTGTTGCCTCCTGGCTATATTTGCGCTCGTTGCTGCTCCATCTTAATTTGGATGAGAACAAGCTTGGATCAATATGCTCCTGAATAGCTAGAATGGCATCAAGGAAACTCTCTACCTCTTGCTTTCCATAAAGAATTTCGTATTGGCGGATTCGTTCCGCACTCGCTGACATGCTTTCCACCATGTCGCGATTGGTATTTGAAAAACGAATATTGTTTTTGAAAAAGTCACAATGGGCCAGAACATGGGCAACGATAAGCTTGTTTTGTATGAGCGAATTTCCATCCAATAAAAACGCATAACAAGGGTTAGAGTTAATGACTAGCTCATAAATCTTGCTTAATCCCAGATCATACTGCAGCTTCATCCGATGAAAGGACTTTCCGAAACTCCAGTGGGAAAAACGAGTGGGCATGCCATAAGCACCAAAAGTATATATAATATCCGCCGGGCAAATCTCGTAACGCATAGGATAGAAATCCAGACCAAAGCCTACAGCAATCTCCGTTATTTCGTCGATCGCCCTTTCTAGCTGTTTTTTCTCCTCTGACGTCATTTTTTCACCTCACCTTATTAGAGCCGAAATCTTAAAATTTTCTTTTTACTAGTATATGAGATAGAAATTACCCTTTATGACTGCTATAGAAAGAATACCGGTACGAGAGGGATTTGAAGACTGTGAATTTGTTCACAGCTAAGTCCTTCTCCTTCGTCTTACAATGAAGTTAAAGGGAGGGATTAAAAATGATAGAGAACACTAAAATTGACCATTTATCCCTATTGATCCAGCAGCACCATGATCTGAAGGAACTTTCTAATACTGCACAGGAAATCATGGAGACTGCTTCTTTTGCAGAGCTAAAGAAGATAATCCAGTACCTATTCCAACGGACCATTGAGCACGTAGACCAAGAGGAAGAAATTCTTTTCCCCCTGTTAAAAGACATGTATTATCCAAATGATCAAGAAATATCTAGCTTTCTAATAGAAGAGCATGCTCAGATTAGGAAACAATTAGATGTCCTTGTCCATGAATTGGAGGCAGCGGAAAAACAACTACATCAACCGAATTTGCAATACTCGCTCCAATGCATTCTAATCAATCAGCTAGAGCACATATTTAAAGAGGAGCAAGTATTGTTCCCCCTCATCAAAAAGCACCTAAGCCGTACAGCTAAAGAATCGAGACACCTGCCATCATGATCATAGGTGTCTTTTTTTTTCTATTCTTACAGGACAAAGAAACCAACCCATTGCTGAGTTGGCATCCTGATTGAATTCGCTTTACGTAACAGCTTCTTCCTGTTTTTGAAAGAAGGACTTCAAGGCCTTATAGACCTCGCCCTTCTCTCGAATAACACAGTACTTGAACTTCGGATCGTTCACATGCTTATAGGCGGACATCAATGTCGAGTGGCGATTATATTGATTGACTTCCCCATATCCAAACATATTGGACCGCTTCATGAGCTCTCCCACCAGTTTGACGCATCGTTCATTATCAGAAGTCAGGTTATCGCCATCCGAGAAATGGAACGGATAAATATTATACTGGGACGGCGGATATCGCGTATCGATGATTTCCAGCGCTTTCCTATAGGCAGATGAGCATATCGTTCCCCCGCTCTCCCCTTTCGAGAAAAACGCTTCCTCTGTGACTTCCTTCGCCTCCGTGTGATGAGCGATAAATACGATTTCTACTTTCTCATACTTTGTGCGCAGGAATCGTGTCATCCAGAAGAAGAAGCTTCTTGCGATGTACTTCTCGAAAATCCCCATACTTCCGCTCGTATCCATCATGGCGATGACCAATGCGTTAGATCTGGGCTTTTTCACCTCATCCCATGTCTTAAAGCGCAAATCATCATTCGTGATTCCCTTTAATTGGGCTTTCCCTGTCATGGCACTACGCTTAATGGCTTCCAGGATCGTTCGCTTCTTGTCGATATTGCCCATGAGCCCTTTTTTTCGAATGTCGTTGAATTCAATATCCGTTACGGTTATATTCTGCTGGTCCTTCTGCTTTAGGTTTGGCAATTCCATTTCGGCAAACAGCATTTCCTCCAGTTCTTCAACGGAAATCTCTGCTTCGTAATAATCTTGCCCTGGTTGATCACCCGCACCTTGCCCCTTGCCTGCTCCTTGAGTCGGATCTCCATCGCGGGCGATGACATCGCCCACTTTGGAGTCCCCTTTCCCCTGCCCGACCTGTTTATTCTTGTTGTAATTATAGCGGAAGCGGTATTCATCAAGAGAACGGATAGGAATCTTCACGACATCCCTGCCATCGGACATGATAATGCTTTCCTCGCTTACCAGGTCCGGCAGGTTTTGCTTAATGGCTTCCTTTACTTTTTCTTGATGTCTTACCTGATCCTGATAGCCTTTGCGGTGTAGAGACCAATCTTCTTGGGACACGATATACAAAGGCTCTTTCATTCGATTCCTCCTTGGGCGTCCGCTTCTTTCGCTCGAAGTTGTTTTCTCTTAGCGATTCAGCAAACTTCCTACGTATCTTAATAATTCATTGGCGCAATGCGGACAATAGTTGTGTTCATCAATTAGTCTCTTTGTTACCTCATTAATCTTCTTCAGTTGGCTCTCGTCTGGCGTCTTAGATGAAGTCGTGATCTTGACCACATCCTTCAAATCAGCAAAGAGTTTTTTCTCGATGGCTTCTCTTAAACGCTCATGGTTATTATATTCAAACCTCTTTCCTTTGCGTGCATAGTGAGAGATTCGAATTAGGATTTCTTCACGGAATGCTTTCTTGGCATTTTCGGAAAT
Source organism: Ammoniphilus soli (assembly GCF_040813775.1). NCBI lineage: Bacteria > Bacillati > Bacillota > Bacilli > Caryophanales > Paenibacillaceae > Ammoniphilus > Ammoniphilus soli. The sequence goes on along the minus strand of NZ_JBEGDL010000009.1, from coordinate 58,844 downwards.
GCCGATTTGTTCTTCGATGGATCTCATCAGCTTTTCATCAGCTTCCATCTCTTCTCCTGTAACCGGATCTCTCATCTTAGTCCGGTTGCAATAGGACTCTACATTATCTAGATAGTTATCCAGCAACGTTTTCGCTGACTCCTCATAAGAGTAGACAAAGGCCTTTTGCACTTCTTTCTTAGCCAGTTCATCATATTCCTTACGACCCACCGAAATGAAATTCAGGTAGCGGTCGCGTTCTTCTTTCGTAATGGAAGCATGCTGATCCAGACCTTCTTTTAGTGCCCTTAATATGTCAAGCGCATTAATGCATTCCGTATCGCGGCGAATCAGGGCGCTAGAGATTCGGTTAATAACATAGCGTGGATCGATACCCGACATCCCTTCGTCCAAATGCTCATTTCGCAGCTCTTCAATATCGCCTTCTTTGAACCCTTCCACGCTTTCTCCATCATAGAGCTTCATTTTCTTTAGAAGATCCATGCCTGCCTTCTTGGAATCCTTAAGGCGGGTTAGAATAGAGAAAATAGCAGATGTACGCAAGGCATGAGGCGCAATGTGCACATGTCCGAGATCACTCTGGCTGATCAGCTTGGCATAAATCTTCTCCTCGTCCGAAACTCGCAGATTATACGGGAGCCTCATCACAATAATCCTGGATTGGAGCGCCTCGTTCTTCTTATTGCTAATAAAGTTCCGGTATTCCGTTTCGTTGGTATGAGCTACGATCAGCTCATCAGCAGAAATTAAAGCAAAGCGTCCTGCTTTGAAATTCCCTTCTTGAGTCAAGGAAAGCAAGTTCCAAAGAAACTTTTCGTCGCATTTCAGCATTTCCTGGAATTCCATTAAACCGCGATTCGCCTTATTTAATTCCCCATCGAAACGATAGGCCCGGGGGTCCGACTCGGATCCGTATTCAGCGATCGTAGAGAAGTCTATGCTTCCTGTTAAGTCAGCGATATCTTGCGATTTCGGATCAGACGGACTGAATGTCCCGATTCCAATCCTATCTTTCTCTGAGAGAACAATGCGCTGTACAATAACATCCTCAATGCGTCCACCATACTCGGTTTCCACCATCATGCGGGTGTAAGGGTTTAATTCTCCCTCAATTTTCACGCCCAGCTCTTCCTCAATATCCGGACGCAGCTCGTGAGGAACCAATAAAAGCGGCTCTTGGTGCATCGGGCAGCCTTTAATGGCAAAGACGGCTCCTCGATCGGTTTTGGAATATTGCTCTAGCCCCTTCTTCAGCATGCTGACAATCGTCGATTTCCCCCCACTGACAGGCCCCATGAGCATAAGTACCCTTTTTCTTACATCTAAACGCATAGCGGCAGAATGAAAATATTCTTCAACGAGCTTCTCGATGGCTCGATCAAGTCCAAACATTTCTTTCGTGAAGAATTTATACTCTTTTCTACCACTCTCATCCACTTCAATTCCAGCGTCCTTAATCATGTTGTATACCCTTGAGTGAGCTGTCTGGGCAATCAACGGATTCTTTCTCACCAATTCTAAATACTCGCCAAAAGTACCCTCCCAGGCCAATTTTCTTTCATTTTGTCGATACTCACTCAATCTTCTAATAATATCCATGGGAGCCTCCTCTCCTTTTATCAAAAATCAACCAATGTGTAGGATAATTGCGAATGAAGGCTAAAGAGTCAATTTTATCTAATATATATTCGCTTGTTCCCTCTGACATGCTTAAAAATCAGAATTCACATTATAGCCATTTCTTTTTCATATTGAATTGGCTATAATTAAGGTTGATTTCAAGAAATGTTTCGCTACATAATCAACGACCTCAATGACCTTTAGGGCATAATAGGCAAAGAAAGGGGGCGACATTACAATGGGTACATTTCTTCCTATTTTTGTACTAGGCTGTTTCTTATTCGCAATCCTTACAGCCGGCCATAACGAAGACAAGACTTGGAACCTATAGTCCAATCTATAAAAAAAACACCTTCCTTATGACAAATTTGGAAGGTGTTCTTCTTTTTTTATGTTTGAAAATATGCTGCATATTACACAAAGCCCGGAAATTGAACTTGTCTAAGAGCTTCATAGATCACGATCGCTGCTGTATTGGAAAGATTGAGGGATCTGACCCCTCCCCTCATGGGGATGCGAATCACTTGCTCCTTGTTCGCCTCAAGGATCTCAGTCGGGATACCGGTTGTCTCTTTGCCGAAAATGAAGTAATCCCCATCCTGATACGAACGGTCCGTATAATATCCGGTTCCTGTCGTTTCAATGAAAAATAAGCGGCCTTGTCCCTTTTTACTCAAAAAGTCTTCATAAGACTCGTAGTGAAAAATCGGCACTTCGTGCCAATAATCCAATCCTGCTCGTTTCAACTGTTTATCATCGACAGAGAAGCCCAGCGGATGAATCAAATGGAGATGTGTCCCGGTAACCGAACAGGTTCTTACGATGTTCCCCGTATTGGCAGGGATCTCCGGTTGATAAAGGACGATATGGAAAGGCAAAAGTCTCTCACCTCGATTTTAAGTAGTAACCCAATAAAAACCGGGATTGGCTAACCCCGGTTAGATACTTATTGGGCAATATGAATAAATTTATATTTCGTATTTTTGGTCCAAGCATGGGAATCCCGATAATCCCAGTACCGGTGCCGACTATTCACAGTATGCGCATTGACAAGGGGCATGCCATTGGGATCTTTGGCTACAACTACCGTATTATGCTGATAATTCCCGTTGCCATCCCAGTCATAGCAAATCACGTCCCCTACCATTAACTCATCCGCCGTACTTTTCAGTTTACCCTTAGCGGGGAACTTGGTATTTACACCAAGGAGGTAATTCATGAGGCTATGGGCAACAGACCAGCTAAAGCTCCAGTTGGCTTTTCCTTGTACCCACCATCCCTTGTTCCGCTGCCCTGTTTGTTCCATGACTAAACCGCCTTCGTGCAGGCACTGGGAAACATAATTTGTACAATCCACATCAAATTTGGGATAGGCGGGATTGTAGCGATTCCACCAGAGTTCAGCGTACCGCTTAACCTTAGCCCGATTATATTCCTTCCGATCAGTCAGCCATTGGGAATAATCGGTATCCCCTATTTCCTCCAATAAATTTGCTTCTTCTTCAGGCAATCGATTCGCGGAAGACGTTTGATCCTTGCCAAGAACAGAGTCAGAGGCAATGTACCAGTTCCCGCTTTGTTCCTTTAAAGAAATGTGATGGGTTATTTCATCTTCTTGTTCCATGAAGTGATGGTCAATCCGGTACAGCTTCCAAAAATAATTATGAAGGATCACATCAATCTGCTCTTTATTTTCAGAGAGAATCTTAATATTTTTGATGACCGTTTTGCACTTGATCGGTTTGGCATTTCGATAGTTCAGATTATCCCTGCCACGTTGGATCCGCTCCATTTCCTTTTCGCCTTCAAGGTTTCCGCCATAGAAGCATTCCAACTCCCGTACGTCCCCTTCGATTTCGAGCTGGTTTAACATCGAGAAGTATCCCTTAAGTGTGTTCATCCAGCTTTTGGCCATCATCGTTGCGCTCCCTTGCATGCTTTTTTATAAACAGCATATGTAGGAACTTTTGATGTTTTCCTGTTTCCTTGAAGTTTTCGCGCGGAGTGGCCGTTTATAATTTCATGCGTGCTTTTTCTATCTCTTCCTGAACCTGATGGTGCTTTTCCGTGCTTAATGCTGAATCTAAAGCAGCTTTGGCTTCTTCCCCGCCTATTTTCCCTAAGGCCCATGCTGCGGTCCCGCGGATGACGGGCCTTTCATCCTTCTTCATAAGTTCAATTAGCTCAGGAACGGCTGAACGGTCCTTAAAATGAGCAAGCGCCAGAATGGCGTTGCGCTGAATCGGCTTTTTGCCTCGCCAAGCCGCAGAGGTGGGTCCGAACTTGGTTTGGAATTCCTTTTTTCCGATATTTAAAAGCGGCTTGAGAAGCGGCTTAGCCAACTCAGGATCAGGCAAGCACTCTTGCTGATGCGTGAAATTTATTTTGCGGTTCTTCGGGCAAACTTGTTGGCATGTATCACAGCCATAGATCCTGTTACCCATTGGCTCCCGGTATTCTTCCGGAATAAAATCCTTCACCTGCGTAAGGAAAGCGACACATTTTTGAGCGTTCAACTGCCAAGGCTGCTCAAAAGCTCCCGTCGGACAGTGATCCAAACAAAGCGTGCAGTCTCCGCAGCCTTCTTCAATCGGTTGGTCAGGCGGAAAAGGGATATCCGTAATCATTTCTCCTAGATATACCCAGGATCCGAACTCTGGCGTGATTAAATTGGTATTTTTGCCGATCCACCCTAATCCTGCTCTTTCAGCCACCGCCCGATCAGAAAGCACACCGGTATCGACCATCGATTCACATCGAGCCTGAGGAAGGCGCTCCGTAATGAAGGCTTCCAGCAATCGAAGCTTGTCCCTTAGGACATGATGATAATCCTTGCCCCATGCTGCACGGGAAACCATCCCCCGATAATTTTCCGGCTCGGATTTAGGAGACTGCTCCATCCTGGATGGATAGGCAATGGCGATCGCAATGATCGATCTGGCTTCCTGAAGCGTAAGTTCAGGATGGGCTCGTTTTTCGATATCCCCTTCCTCAAACCCGGATTCAAAGCCTAGCTCCCGATGGCGATATAATCGATCCTTTAATTCCAAGAACGGGTCAGCTGAGGCAAAACCGATTTTATCAATGCCAACCGAATGGGCATATTCGATCAGCTGCTGCTTTAATTTCTCAATATCGGCCATAAGCTTATCACCTATCTGGGTACCGCTGCCACAGCCAATTCATCACAGCGGTTATTGTATTCATTATCCGCATGGCCCTTGACTTTAATGTATTCTACCTGGTGAATCTTCATCAAGTCTAATATCTCTTTCCAAAGATCTTGGTTTTCGACCGGCTGCTTCTTGCTGTTCTTCCAGCCGTTTCTCATCCAGCCCTTATACCAGCCCTGATGGAAGCAGTTGACCAGATAGGCGCTATCGCTATGCAGTTTCACTTTACAAGGTTCCTTTAGAGCCTTTAAAGCTTCAATGGCCGCCTTCAGTTCCATCCGGTTATTGGTTGTTTCCTTCTCTCCGCCAGACAATTCTCTTTTATGGTCTCCAAACATTAAAATGGCGCCCCAACCTCCCGGACCGGGGTTCCCCGAACAGGCTCCATCTGTGTAGATAATGACCTCTTTCATTTATTTTCCTCCCATTTCACTAGGGTCGCCACCATTATAACAGAATCTTCCCAAACAAAAAACGCGGCCCTTCGTTCCTTATTGAACGAAAGACCGCGTTGCTTTACATATTAAATTATATTAATTATTTGAGAACTTGTCAAACAAAATTCGACATTTTTTTCATGCTGTGGGACAGCACGAGGAAAACTTTTAGCTTTACGCGAGCCAAGTTTCTTGCTCAAATGGTGTATAGCTTCTCAAGCAAGCCTTCCTTCTCTAATGATTCTTCTTTGATGAGGGAGCGCTTCAGCATTTTTTCGAGAAGCAAATGTACATTTATCTTTTGATCTGCTAAATCCGATTGCTCTATTATTTCTTCAACTGTCCATGGTTCCTTGCGGCTCCGCAGGATATCAAGGAGGAACTGAACGCAGCTTTCCATCCGGGAAAGAACGGAAAAATCCAGTGCCAACAGCAATAGCTCTATTCGCTTATCAAGCGGCTCCTGAGAGGTTGCCAATTCTTCATACAGTTTATAGACGGAAGGATCGATTGCCTTTAATTGTTCCCACACGGTTAATTCTGGTCTCTCTCCTACCTCGATGACCGCTAACCTTGCCCAGTGATGCAAGGACTGATGAACGCTGTTATAAGAGTCGAGAAGGTGCCCGTTTTTCAAAAATTCCTTCGCTTCCATATAAGCCATGAAAAACCGGGCAAACTCTACGTAAATATGTTTGCGGTGAGACTGTATCGTCTTATCCTTCTCCGGCATCAAGTTACTGAGGCTCATGGAAACACCCCCTTGCCTTTTAGAAATCCTCAATGTGACATCATGTTATTTTTGAGTTAGATAACAAATTCTTCACAAACGGGCAATTTCCTCCTTGTAGGACTAAAAAAGTACGGTATACTAGTCTTGTTTGTACTTTTCGCATGGTTCCCTATACTAACTCCCATAATAATGACATAAAGCATCCCTTAATTAAGGAGGCACCAAAACATGCTTATCATCGGTATTGCCGGCGGTTCAGGATCAGGCAAGACAACAATCGCTCAGGCTATTCAACATAGATTGGGCTCCGAGAGAGTCCAGCTCATTTCCCAGGATTCTTATTACCGCGATCACGCCGAATTGACGATGGAACAAAGAGAGAAGATCAATTACGATCACCCGGATTCGTTTGAGAACGAACTTCTTGTCCAGCATTTGAATGAGCTAAAAAAAGGACAAGCCGTCCATATCCCTGTTTATGACTTTTCCCTGCATACGCGCTCGGAAGCGACAGTCCATGTTACGCCCAAGCCCGTCATTATCCTTGAAGGCATTCTCATTCTTGCCGATTCCGAATTAAGAGATCTTATGGATGCTAAAATTTTTGTGGATACCGATCCTGATGTCCGCATTTTAAGAAGGGCGATCCGAGACACAGCCGAACGAGGGCGAACGCTGGAATCGATTGACCGGCAATATCTGTCAACGGTGAAGCCCATGCATGAAGCTTACGTTGAGCCTTCGAAAAAATATGCTAATGTCATTATTCCGGAAGGCGGAAAAAACGAAGTAGCTATCCATTTGCTTACGACCTGGGTTGAACGGTATCTGACAGAGGCTCTTGCCGTAACCTCCCAATAATCAACAAATACTCTTCTTTTATTTTAAAATGAGATCTATGATATACTTAGGGATATCAGGAAGGGGCTAGTCCCTCGCTTTCACATCCACATGGAGGTATCAATCATGCTGTTTTCTGGTAAGCTGAATAGAATGAGAAACTACGCGATGCTCACCTGTTTTGCTGGAATAGGAGTCATGTATATTGGTTATGCTGGTTTTGCCGGCTTTTTAGGATCCTTTTTTCAGTCCTACATCTTCATGTCCATATTCCTTCTTCTAGGTATCCTGTGCATTATGGGCAGCGCCATTTTCTATATGTATATCGGTATGCTTTCCTCTAAGGCTCTTCAGGTGGAGTGCCCGAAGTGCAAGCGGGTCACGAAACTCGTAGGACAAACCGATGATTGCATGTATTGTCGCCAAACGCTTTCTATCGATCCGCAGTATGCGCCGAAGAATCAAGAAACAACGGTATAGAGCAAAGGAAAGGAGCCAATCCGAGTGGACTAGCTCCTTTTTCTTTACTGTCTTTTCTCTAGCGTTTCCACAATTGCCTTCCAAATCCCCGGCTGTTCAAATCCGCGCCTCCAGGAAGCAATACCCGCCAAGTTATATTCTTTTACAAGCTCAGCCCGTTTCTTCATAGATATTGAATCTTCGATCCAAATTTTATAAGTTGCCCCATCCGTAGGATCTGCATATTGGACATACATTTGCCCGGAAGCTTCATCATATGCAGGGGTTAGTTTCCGCTCTTTAATCCAATTTTCCGTAGTTTCCATAGTGATCGCCTTGGATGTAACCTTGACTTTGCCGGTAGAAGGGTCTTTTTCCTCTTTCCAAAGTCTTGTATAGTAAGGCACCCCTAAGAGAAGCTTAGATGCCGGCACTTCTTCAAGGACTCCTTGCAATCCTTTTTCCATCCATGGCAAGGAAGCGACCGATCCGGCAACAGGACTAGAAGCCCAGTGTTCATCATAAGTCATCACAATCATATAATCTACCGTCTCAGCAAGCCTAGTCCTATCATAGAATAGCGACCATTGCTCGCTTGTCGACTTGATTGTAATATCCATCGAGACAACTAAGTTCTGCTCATGCAGATAAGGCGTAAGTTCACGAACAAATTGAACCAGGTTATTTTTATCCTTCAGATAGACATTCTCAAAATCAATATTAATTCCATCAAGCTTGTACATGGAAGCATATTGAACAAGCTGCCTAATCATTTTGCTTCTCTTTTCATAGGAAGCTAAAGCTTGCGTCGTAATATCCGGATCGAAATTATTTGTAAACAATCCCCATACTTGATAGCCCCGCTGATGCGCCCATTCAACATACGGAAGACTTGCCTTTGACGAGATATCCCCTTCCCCATTTGACAAGTCAAACCAGGTAGGAGAAACCACATTCAATCCAGGCATGGGGGAGATTTTAGTGTGGTCAGGGTTGCGATTGACGACATGCTCCCATGTTAAATTAATTTTCCCGCCTATCGGGCTCCACGGAATTCGCTTCTTTGTTTCCATGTCCCAATCAATCTTGGCAATTTCCCCTAGCTCGACTTCCTGCTTATCCAAATACCCTATATATCCCTGGAGAGTCTGAACAAGATACCACCCTTGTTGTTCTCCGAAAATATGGACCTTCACACCTTGCTCCAGCTTGTTTATATAGGGAGCATGGCGGGAGGGTTCTTCTCTAACCGCGTAGATGACATCTGTTTGCTCCGGTTGAATGATCGTTTTTCCTTCTTGTACCGCGTCGCCGGATTTCTCCAGAATAGCCACACCCGTTTCTGAAACCACCCTTATTCTTATGCCATATATGTTCTCTAAAGGACTAACCGGAATAAACTTCTCTCCGTTAACATCCTCAACGGGAACACGTATCGAAAAAGCCTGTCCATTGACAAAGGCCTCGACCTGACCTTCGGGAAACTGCAATACTTTATCTTTCGTTGTGATAACCAATGCGCTTGTTGGCTCGTCCCAGTAGATATTCGAATCAATATGCTTCCTAATGTAAGTCATGGAAAGATAATGCTCATCATTCTTTACGTAAGCTGAGTCAGCCGAGAGCAGTTCCCCCCGGTAGGTAACGGGAGGATCTTTCCCCTCGAACGGCTCGACCTGGGTTTGATTGGCCCATTGCTCTTGATACCAAATAACACCTGCTATCCCCACGCCGAGAACAAAAATAGCCGCAAGCAAAAACAGGGCCCAGCGGGCAGGCCCGCCTCTTATTCGTCTATTCGTCCTATAGTTGGTTTGTAATTCCATTCCACTCTCCCCCTTGTTGGCCTCTTTTTTTCTGTTAACGGGAGAAAGTCCAGTTATTTCAAAAAAGGAGCAAAAAAACGGGAAAATAACAGGAGAATCTCCTGCTATTCGCGTAAATGATAAGGAAAAATCGTGTTTTACGAAATTTAACAGGAGAAAGTCCTCTTATTTCGCCCTTTTTATATTGAATTTCTTAAATAACCGGAAAATCTACCGTTATCGGCTCCATACTAAATGGTAGACCAATAGAACCACTGCTTGAAAAATAAATGAACCGGAAAAAGTCCGTCTAATAGCGATGAACCGCCGCCTATAGCTAAGCTTTCATCCTCATTACAGCTGGAAATTTCCGGTCATTTTAATTTATTCCTTTAAGTTGTCTTTACTACTTACTGCATTAACTGACCATTGCATCGCTCGCACGTTCCATAGAATTCAAGTCGATGGGACGAGATGGAAAATCCCGTCGATGACTGGGCTTTCTTCTCTAGCTCTACAAGAGGATCATAATCAAAGTCGACAATCCTCCCGCAGGATGTACAAATGCAATGGTAGTGGTCGCTTGTATTTCCATCAAATCGGCTGGAGGAATCACCGTAGGTTAATTCCCGAACAAGCCCAGCCTCCTTAAATACCTTCAAGTTATTATAGACAGTGGCCACACTCATATTAGGAAACTGCATTTCCAGCTCCTTATATATTTCATCCGCTGTCGGATGACTTAAGGTTTCCATAAGGAAGGATAATATCGCATAACGCTGTGGTGTCATTCGGATCCCTGTATCTTTTAATTTTTGAACCGCCATCTCTAGTCGATCAGCAGACATCACGTGCACCTCTCTAACATTACCCTAATTAAAATTCCCTCTCCTTATAAGTGTACTTACTCGGCCATGTCATTGTCAACCGCTAGCCCGTTATCTTCCCTCATGCAGCGTGGGCTCTGCTTTTCCTAGCTCCTGGTTTATGAACCTTGCGGCGACGAACAGGAAATCTGATAGTCTGTTTAAATACTTGATAACCATAGGATTAACTTCCTCTTCTGCCTGAATGCCTATCGCGTTCCGCTCAGCCCTACGTGCAATCGTTCTGGCAACATGCAGTGACGCCCCCGCCTGACTGCCGCCAGGTAGAACAAAGTTTGTCAAAGCAGGCAGCTTGGCGTCCATCTGGTCAATTTGTTGTTCAAGGAAGACAACATCTTCTTCTTGAATGGGCCACCCTACTTTCTTGCCAGCAGGTGTAGCCAATTCCGCACCCACGTGAAAGAGCTTAGTCTGAACGACGTGAAAGGTTTGAAGGAGCTCTGTCCATTTCTCACTGGCAGGCAAGAAAGATAAGGCTGCTCCAATCATTGAATTCGCCTCATCACAGGTTCCGTAAGCCTCCACTCTTGGAGAATGCTTAGAAACTCTCTGGCCGTAAACCAGACTGGTCTCGCCTTTATCTCCTGATTTAGTATAAATCTTCACCTTTCATCCCTCTCCTCTGCTGCAGCTTTTGTTATTCATCCTTCTTCTTTTCGTTATTGCTTCTATTGGCAAATTTATACAAGGCATAGCCTGAAGAAAAGGAACTGACTAAAATCAATACGGACCAAAAAGCAAAATCCCATTCTGACATGCCTGCTCCCCCCTCCCCCATAGGTCAGTTCGCTTTAGGAGGTTCTTCGTTACCCGGGTCATCGTCCTTTTTCTTCTTTTTTCTTCGGTATTCATCTAAAAGCTTCTGCAGCACTTCATCAGAAACTTCGACAAAATAGTCCAGCTCCTTCATGGTTACCAGGCAATTGTTTTGTCCATCAATTGTCGTGAAGCGAAACAGAATTCTCCCGCCATGGAGGATTTCTGCAACCTCCCAGACAAATTTGGTCCCCGTCTTAAAGCGTTTACCGCGACCGTATGTGGGTTCAAAGGGTCGAAAATTCTCAACGACCCACATCTGCATACCCTCCCTCTGATACATGTTATGCAGAGAGATGTTCAAATTTTCTATCTATTAGCAAATTCCACTCATGCTAGGAGCCAGCTCCACGATAATTTTTCACCCCAAGGTTCCAAACAAAAAGCCCCATCCCAAAGAAGACAATGCCCATGACAGGTGTGAGCCATACATAAGTATAAAGCTCTTCTCTGCCTAGAAAATAAGCTGAAGGATACACTCCGACAAAGGCGAAAGGCAGGATCCATGTCAAAAGAAACCGAATGACGTTATTGTAAATGTCTACAGGATATCTGCCATAGTTTTGAATATTCCATATCATTGGGGAAATCCCTGTCTTGGAATCGGAAAAAAATCCTATGGCCGAAATGGCCGTATAAATCCCGCCATATATGAGTACGCCTGACAGAACGAGCAAAATAAATACAAAGGGGTCATACCAGGTGAACGTCAATCCCATGCTATAGGAAGCGTAGCCCATGATGACGATCCCGGTAAAAGCCCCTGATAAGGCTTCTGGCTCCATCGTTTCGAGCATGACTTGGAACAAATTATGTGCAGGACGGGTTAGGATCCGGTCCATCTCTCCCTTGATAATATACTTCTCCTGAAACTCCCACAAGTTAAAGAAAGTGGTGAAAATCGCATACGGGATAAGGAAAAAGCCATAAATGAAAATAATTTCCTCCCTGCTCCACCCATTGATAAAACTCGTATGCTGAAAGACAACGAGAATGAAAACAAGGTTCACAACCTGAAATATAAAGTCAGAGATAAGCTCATTAAGAAGATCCAGGCGATACGTCATCTTAGTCTTTAAGTACTGCTTTAGATAATCAAAGAATAACCCTAAATAAAACATCCTTATCCCCCCTGCACCACAAGGGTCTTTTTTGCGCGAAGCCATAAGAAATACAAAGGCACTAATAAAACTAGCACCCATGAGGTTTGGACGAGCAGGGCCTGCCTTACCGCTTCCCCTTCAGCTGCCCCCGTAAAAATCAATCCCGGCAAATAACTGATGGCCTGGAACGGAAGATATTCCAGAACGGAACGCGCCCAATCCGGATAAAAGCTTATTGGCAGAATTAATCCTGAAAACAAATCAACGATTACTCGCTTCGCCCTCATAATTCCTTCATTATTTAGGAGGAAAAAGGCTAAAACACCCGTTATCAAGTTCAATTCAGTGTTGATGATAAAACTGAACAATAAGCTTACCCCGTATAGCATCCACGTCGCAGCATCTCCCGGAAAAACAATAGGAAACAGCAAGGAAACGATGAGCATCCCTGGAACAGAGAAGAAAAACAAGCGAAATAACCCTTCACCCAGTGCTTGCATAGTTTTTACAGCTAGGTAATTATACGGCCTGATCATTTCGATGGCGACTTTGCCATCTTTAATTTCCAACGCCATTTCTCGATCTATATTATTGAAGTAAAACGCACGGGCCATCCAGGAAACCGCTACATAGCTTGTCATCTGCAGGGCAGTCATCCCGCCCATCGAGGACTGATTGCCATAGATCGCATTCCATAGAAAATAGTAAGCGCCGATATTAATGCTATACACTAAAATCCCTGAATAGTAGTTGACCCGATAGGCCAGCATCATAAGGAATCGAATTCGTATCATTTCCAAATACATGCTAAACATAGGAAATTCCTTCTTTATAGATCTTTTGTACAATCTCTTCCGTACTCGTCTCTTCGATCCGAATATCCTTCACAGAAAGAAACGGTGCAACTCGAGAGAGGAGATCTGAGACCGTAAGATCCGGACTTTGAAATTCCGCTCGATACTTGATCGGGTTTTCCTGCGTCCAGGCGATGGGAAGTCCTTCTGTAAGAGCCTCCAATTCCACTTTATCAATTTTTTGCGTGAATTCGATAACGGCGCTTTTCCCTCCCCCCCAGTTCTCCCGCAATTCCTGAAGACTTCCATCATATATGATGTTCCCTTCATCTAACATAACCACTCGGGAGCAGAGAGCTTCAATATCCGCTAGGTCATGAGTCGTAAGGAGGACGGTGGTTCCATATGTTCGATTCAGCTCGCGAAGGAAATCTCGAATCTTGAGCTTTACCAGCACATCCAGTCCGATCGTTGGCTCATCCAGAAACAGCAAAGGCGGATTGTGAATTAAAGCGGCAGCTAACTCACATCGCATGCGCTGCCCTAAACTCAACTTTCGGACGGGCCGGTTTAGCAAATCCCCAATTTCCAAAATTTCAATGACATCTCCCATGTGCCTCTTGTAATTTTCCTCCGACACTTTATAGACCTTCTGGAGCAGGCGGAAAGATTCCTGCACGGCAATGTCCCACCAAAGCTGGCTGCGCTGCCCAAAGACAACCCCAATGGTGCGAACAAATTCCTCGCGCTGCTTGTGCGGATCCATCCCATTGACCTGAAGATAACCGGAAGTGGGCTGAAGAATTCCCGTAAGCATCTTGATCGTGGTCGATTTCCCTGCCCCATTTTCCCCGATATAGCCAACCATTTCCCCTGCTTGCACTTCAAAAGATATGCCATTAACGGCGTTAACCGTATGATATTCCCTAGAGAACAAGTCGCGGAATGCACCAGCTAAGCCTTCTCGGCTGTGGTAGGACTTAAATTGCTTGGTTAACTGCTTAACATCAATTCGTAGCATATTTCGCCCTTCCTTTTTAACACTTTGTTAGTCAAGTATATTAAACAAGTAGCTTTCTTATTTTCAACTCGCTATTATACATTAGTATAACATGTTTTTGGAGGGATGATATGAAGCGCAGCAGATCAGAAGAGTTATACCAGCAATCTTTAGAATGCATTGTCGGGGGCGTCAACAGCCCTTCCAGATCTTTTAAAGCCGTTGGAGGCGGAGCCCCTGTATTTATGGAAAAAGCGCAAGGCGCTTATTTTTGGGATATAGACGGTAATCGCTATATTGATTACCTGGCCGCCTACGGCCCTATTATTACAGGACACGCCCATCCTCACATTACGGCAGCGATCTGTCGGGCTGCAGAAAACGGGACCTTATATGGTACGCCAACTACCCTTGAGATACAGTTTGCCCGGATGCTTAAGGAAGCCATTCCTTCATTAGATAAAGTACGCTTTGTCAACTCCGGGACAGAGGCTGTGATGACCACGATTCGTGTAGCAAGAGCCTATACCGGCCGCAATAAAATTATGAAGTTTGCCGGGTGCTATCATGGCCACTCCGATCTCGTTCTCGTAGCCGCCGGATCCGGACCTTCTACTCTTGGAATTCCCGACAGCGCCGGCATCCCGCAGTCGATTGCCAGCGAAGTCATCACTGTTCCATTTAATGATATAGAATCTTATAAAGAAGCTTTAGAAAAGTGGGGAGATCAAATAGCTGCGGTTCTCGTCGAACCGATCGTCGGAAACTTCGGGATCGTTCCGCCTCACTCAGGCTTCCTTGAACAAGTTAATGATCTAACCCACCAATACGGTGCTTTGGTTATCTATGATGAAGTCATTACCGCCTTCCGCTTTATGTATGGAGGGGCTCAAAATCTCTTGAATGTAACACCCGATTTGACGGCCATGGGAAAAATCATCGGCGGAGGATTACCGATTGGGGCATATGGAGGAAAAAAAGAAATTATGGAGCAAGTAGCGCCATTAGGCCCTGCATACCAAGCAGGAACTATGGCAGGTAACCCCGCTTCCATTTCCGCAGGTATCGCTTGTCTAGAAGTCTTGAAGCAGCCCGGTGTGTATGAGGAGCTTGATCGACTAGGAGCCCTTCTTGAAAAGGGTATTCTGGCTGCCGCAGCCCAGCATCGTATCCCTTTACAGGTGAACCGCTTGAAAGGAGCGCTTAGCACTCATTTTACAGACCAACCCGTAACCAACTATGATGACGCTCAAGCATCTGACGGAGAAATGTTCGCACAATTTTTCCGTTACATGCTAGAAGAAGGTATTGTTCTTGCACCGTCTAAATATGAGGCATGGTTCATTACTACAGCCCATAGTGAAGAGGACATACAGCAGACCATTTCCGCCGTTGAAAAAAGCTTTTCAAGGATGTAATTTTATTCAAAAAAATTTATGTTTATGCATTTCAAAGAAGCAATCGCATTGCATTGCTTCTTTGAAAACAAATCCTAAAACACCCTCCAAAACCGATCTAAACCGTCCAAAATGGCTAATATTTCTATTGAAATTTAACCCAGCAAAAATTTCCCACCTTTTTCAAACGCGCTTTTAGATCAATTACCACATGTTCATTCGCGGTATATTAAGTTTCTTCATTATTCTAAATTAATAGTCTTTAGTCATTAACCGCTTACATATTGCATATTTAATCAATTAATTGTTGTGTTCAATCGGAAACCATGGTATTCTATAAATAATTGTTTTTGCGTCTGTTTACTGAATATTCCCCTTTTTTATGGAACACATTACCACTCGGTTTGCTTTCTAATCGACAGGATATGAGAACGTTCTTTATTATGGGCTGGATATGTAAGCTTGTTTCTTAGCTAAAATGCTTAAGAATTGTTTATTGGAGCTTGAACACACAGAAAAAAAGAAAAGTTTTATACTGGGATAGGAGGTGAAGGTCAGCCCAGCTGACCAGCGTTTATGAAGACAGTTCCTAATTTTGGAAAATTTAAGAATCACCTTGCAGAAGAGCATGATAGCTGCGGTATTGTTGCTATTGTAGAAAAGGACGGAAGACCAACCCGTGATAATGTTCTTCGCATTATTGATGCGCTGATCAAGATGGAACATCGTTCCGGTTTTATTGATGGCGAAGGGGACGGATGTGGGATCCTCACCGATATCCCTAGAAATCTGTGGGCCCAGAAACTAACTGCAGCAAACCTTTCCTCAAGTCTTGCCTTTGATGAGAGATTCTCTGTTGCACACATTTTTGTCCCTCGTAAAGGGCACAACCCTCAAGAAGTTATGGCTGAAATTCGCAATCTTTTTGCGAAGTATGGCGTTAGCATTCTACTTGAGCAAGAAAATGCAGTTAACAGTGAAGTTTTAGGGAAAAATGGCCGTGCTGATGAGCCGATCTTCTGGCAAATTGCGAGCTTATCCGAAAAGGAAGGCGTTAATACGGAAAGCAACCTTTTTGACTTGCATATTGAGATCGAGGAGCTTTTCGATGTTCATGTCGCTTCCCTAAGCAACCATACCGCTGCTTATAAAGTGATGGGGGCTGCAAGTATTATCCCTCGTTACTATCAAGATATTATGAAGCCTGAGTTCGCTTCATCCGTAACACTAGGTCACAATCGTTATTCTACCAATACGAAGTCCAGCTTTTTCCGCGTTCAGCCATTCTCTTTATTAGGCCACAATGGGGAAATCAACACCATTAACAAACTTGAAGATGAAGCAAGCATGCTTGGAGTTCCTTTAGTTAAAGGCGGAAGTGACTCTCAAAACATGAATAGAACCATTGAAACCTTGATCCATCGCTTTGGACTAAGCTTGTTTGAAGCGTTAGAGATGGTATTCCCTCCTATTCATAATGAGATTAAACATCTGCGTCCGGAGCTTCAAGAATTATATATGTATTTCCGTCAGGCATGGGGACATTTTGCTCAAGGGCCTGCTGGGGTCATTTCGCGCTATAAGGACGAATGCGTGTTTAGCGTAGATGCTCTTGGCTTACGTCCTGTATGGATGGTTGAAGATACAACTTCCCTCTTCTTCTCCTCCGAGCAAGGTGTGATACCAGTAACCGAAATGGTTAGTGAGCCTAAGTCCTTAGCTCCAGGTGAAAAAGTCGGCTTAAAACTGCATAAAGATGCACATGTGGAAGTAATTTTCCACGGACAGCTTCAAGAAATCGTTTATGAAAGAGCTCAAGCTCAAGGTGCCTTCTCTGGTTTCGGTGAGCAGCTCACTTTTGCTAAGCTTGCAAAAGCACAAGCTCCTTATGTAGACGTAAAAGAAATTACGAACCAAATGTACTCGGCTTTCGGTTGGGAAAGAGAACAGATCCAGCTTGCTGAACAAATGGCGACCAACGGAGCAGAGCCAATTCGATCCTTAGGACACGATGCACCTTTGGCTGCACTGGCGCAAGATCGTCAGAACTTAGCTGATTTCATTAAAGAAAGTGTAGCTGTCGTAACCAACCCGGCGATCGACCGCGATCGTGAAGTGGAGCATTTCTCCACACGCGTGGTTCTTGGGGCACGCCCTGGTATTTACCGCGAATTTGATCAGCCAGGAATTGAGATTCCGGCTCCGATCATTCTAGAAGGTGCTGGCCTTCAAGAAGCTGCTAAGCAGATTGGTTCTTCCAGCTTAGAGCAAATTCTTGAATACTTTGGAGCAAATGGTGGATTAGCCACACTTTCCACTCACTTTGCTGAAGGACAAAAGATCACAGAAGCTTTAGATGCCCTAGCTGATCAAGCAGTAAAAGCTGTTGAAGGCGGCGCTAAGATCATCTTGCTTGATGACGCTTTAACCCACACGGACGGCAAGTACTGGATTGACCCGCTTCTCGCTATTTCCAAGGTAGATCAAGCTTTAAAGGCTGCCAAAAACAGCGATGGAATTAGCTTAAGAAGAAAGGCTAGCATTATCATTCGTTCGGCCGCCATTCGCAGCCTTCATGACATTGCCGTAGCCTTTGGAATCGGTGCTGATGCCATTGACCCATATTTGTTGTTTGCTACCGTATACGGTAAAGATGGAGCAGACTCTGTTATTAACCTTTACGAGGCCTTGTGCAAAGGTTTAGAAAAAGTAACTTCCACAATCGGGATTCATGAAACCCGCGGATACTTCCGCATCTTCTCCTCCATCGGATTAACCGACTCTGTGGCAGAGGTTCTTCACATCGTGAACTTCTGTGGTTCAGATCAAGCGGGAACATCATGGGAGAACTTGGAGCAAGACAGTAAGAAGCGTTATGAAGACTTCCAATCCGAGGAAGGAAAGCCTGCGAAATTGTTCCATTTATGGCCGCGCGTATGGAAATCGATTGGCCAATTAGCAGCTGGAACTTTAAGCTATCAAGAGTTCGCTGACAAATTGGTGGAGATCGAAAGAGAAACTCCTCTATCCATTCGCCATGTGGCTGATATAAACTTTGATAAGGCAGAAGGCAAAATCGATCCTTCGTCTGTTAATATTGGGGTTGGAGATCACAGCTTGCCATTTGTCATCTCTTCCATGTCTTTCGGTTCTCAGAATGAGATTGCTTTCCGTGCTTATGCGGAAGCGGCTGACCAACTGAACATGATCAGCTTGAATGGTGAAGGCGGAGAGATTAAAGATATGATCGGAAAATATCCGAAAACACGCGGTCAGCAAATTGCATCCGGTCGTTTCGGAGTAAACGTAGAATTAGCGAATTCAAGTAACTTGCTTGAGCTGAAGATCGGTCAAGGAGCGAAGCCTGGTGAAGGTGGACACTTACCAGGTAAAAAAGTAACAGCTAAGGTAGCAGCTGCACGTAACGCAACCATTGGTTCAGACTTGATTTCGCCATCCAATAACCATGATATTTACTCCATTGAGGATTTAGCACAAATCATTGATGAGTTTAAAACAGCGAATCATCAAGCTAAAGTTATCGTTAAAGTTCCTGTGGTTCCAAATATCGGTACTATTGCCGTTGGGGTAGCAAAAGCCGGTGCTGATATCATCACGCTTTCTGGTTTTGACGGTGGTACAGGTGCTGCACGGATTCATGCTCTACAGCACGTAGGATTACCTACAGAGATTGGTGTTGTAGCTGCACATAAAGCATTGATTGAAGCTGGTCTTCGAAACAACGTTGAACTTTGGTCTGACGGTGGTCTAAAGAGCGCTACCGATGTTGTAAAAATGATGATGCTTGGTGCAAACCGCGCTGGCTTCGGTACATTAGCGATGCTTGCCGTTGGATGTACGACTTGCCGCGGCTGTCATTTAGATACCTGTCACGTTGGTATTGCAACGCAAATCGAGTCCGTCGAGGAAGCTAAGGAGCACGGATTGCGCCGTTTCGTTCCTCGTGTATATGAAGAAGCTGTAGAAAACCTAAAGCGTCTGTTCACCTCATTTGGTGAAGAAGTGAGACGAATTACCGCTGAGCTTGGCTTTGCCCAAACGCAAGACTTGGTTGGACGCTCTGACTTGCTTCAACAAGTTCGTGAAATCGAGAAAATTGATTTATCAGCTATGCTTGAGCGTGTGGATTGGGTACCTTCTACTCTTCCTGCACAAAACGAAGAAGAATTGGCGAAAGTTCTTGTTGCTGCAGGAGCTGAAGGTCAAAGTGCAGAGCCAGTCTATACAGCAACAGACAGACCATTAGTTCGTCAATTCACTAATGTATTAGGAGACCAGCGCGTATTGGGAAGCCGCTACTCTGGCGAGCGCGTAAAATCTCACTTGGATGGAAGCTATGTTTCCCTTCCTGAAGTTCACTTGAACTTTGAATCTGGCTGTGTACCTGGTAACGGCTTGGGTGCATTTAACGCTCAAGGGGTTAACATCCGCGTACAAGGTGGAGCACAGGACGGCGTAGGTAAAACTAGCTTTGGCGGTAAGATCAGCGTAATGAAAGCTCGTAACAAGAATGGCCTATTTATCAACGGATCTGTAGGAAAGAGCTTTGCCTACGGTGCACAAAAAGGAACATTCATTGTACAAGGAAATGCTGATGCTCGTGCTTGTATCCGTCTATCCGGAGCTGATATCGTCTTCGGTGGAGAGCTTACTCAGCCGATTAATGATCAATTCGGTGGCATTGGCGGCCGTGCGAATTTGAAAGGATTCGCGTTTGAATACATGACAAACGGAAGAGCGCTTGTTATGGGAGATCCAGGTCCATGGATTTGTGCAGGTATGACCGGTGGTGTGGTTTACGTACACCTTCAGCCTGAAATGGGTCTAGACGAAGCTGCCATCAACCGTCGTATCGCAAAAGGAGCGAAAGTTACTCTACTTCCTCTAGATGAAAAAGGAAACAGTGACGTCGTTGAGCTACTAAACAAATATATTGAAGAATTAAAAGCTACAGATCAACATGAAACCGCAGCACGCATTGAAACTTTACGTGATAACGCAGACCAGCACTTTATGATGCTAGCTCCTGTGAAATTGCAAGCAGATCAGTCTGTTGCGACAGAGTAATCATACAATTAGGTCGGTACCTCAAGAGGTACCGACCTTTTTTATTAGTACCCTTTATCCATCTTTTCTTGAAATAAGAGAACTTTCTTCCTCTATCTTTCCATGCTAAAAAAGAAGGCCAGCCACATCCCTGGCTGACCTTCTCCCCTATTCAAACAATTTCTTTAAATTCACGTCAAAAGGAGCTCGCACAATTCCCTTTTCTGTAATAATTGCTGTCACATACTCGTTCGGTGTGACATCAAAGGCAGGATTGAACACCTTGATATTATGCGGTGCAACTCGGCTACCGCCGATCTCTGTAATTTCTTCGTCAGGACGTTCCTCTATCGGGATCTCTGTTCCTGTTAAGGTGTTCAAATCAATGGTGGACAGAGGAGAAGCAACGTAGAACGGGATTCCTTGAGCCTTGGCCAAGACAGCCAAGCCATAGGTTCCTATCTTATTCGCTACATCACCGTTCGCTGCAATTCGGTCTGTACCCACGATCACAGCTTGTACCCATCCTTTAGACATCACCATGGCCGCCATATTATCGCAGATGAGGGTAACATCTATACCTGCCTGCTGGAGCTCCCACGCCGTCAAACGAGCCCCCTGCAAGACTGGGCGGGTTTCGTCAGCAAAGACCTTGATATCCCATCCCCTTTCCTTCGCAAGAAACATCGGTGCAAGAGCTGTCCCATACTTCGCTGTGGCAATACCTCCTGCGTTGCAGTGTGTAAGCAATCCTATCCCATCATGCATCAAAGTAATCGCGTGTTCCCCAATACTCCGGCAAATCTCCACATCTTCTTCGTGCATGCGTTTGGCTTCCTCTAGAAGCTCTTGTTTTAACACAGGAACTTCTGCGTCTCCCAACGCTTCTGCCTTGTTCATCATTCGGTCTATTGCCCAGAATAAATTGACTGCCGTTGGGCGAGAAGTTGCTAAGTAATCTCTTTTCTCACGCAGCTGGCTAAGAAACTCAGAAGCGTTCGCAGCCTGCAGTTCCCTAGCCCCCAAATACATCCCATAGGCGGCAGCAATTCCGATAGCGGGTGCCCCTCTCACCTTCAATGCGCGAATGGCATTCCACATTTGTTCAATAGTACGGACGTCCTCAAAAACGACTTCTAAGGGAAGCTTCGTCTGGTCCAGCAACAGGACTCGATCCTCTTCCCAGCGAATGGAATGGACATGATTTTCCACAATAATTGACACCTACTCTTCTATATTCTTCACCAAACGCAATAGATCCTCGATACTGCTAATCGAATGTCTTTCCAAAACTAAACTTTGTCCAACCGCCAGAGCTAATCTTTCTGCTTTAGCCCGCGTCTCTTCGTTTTCAATAGAATTCAGGTCGGCAACTCCAGCTAATCCAATTACCCTTCTCATCATTTTGCAGCCGGCAAATCCAATGGAATCCTTCAGAAGGCGACTTGCTGTGTCATCTTGATACCCTTCTGCGGAGTACATGACGTCTTTTACATGTACATCCCATAATCTGCGGAATTCGCCTTCAAACGTGTTCCATACATCCTTTACAGTCTCAAGCAGGTATTCCCGAAACGATTGGCACTCCTGTTCAGAAGCCTTTAATCCTTCCTGAGCAGCATAATTGAGCAGCAGGTTGGCTATGACCGCACCGATATCAAAGCCCATAGGCCCGTAGTAAGCAAACTCCGGATCAATCACCTTGGTGCTCTCTTTTGTGACCATAATACTCCCCGTATGGAGATCCCCATGCAGAAGAGCTTGGGCGTCTGTCATGAAGGAATATTTAAGCTTGGCGATTTCTCTTCGAAGCTCCGCATTCTTCCAGATCCCTTCCACCGTTTCACGGATTAAAGGATTGAAGTTATTCGTATCTGCATCATAATAAGGGTCGGTAAATACTAGATCTTCTGTAATTTTACAAAGCTCCGGATTAATGAACTGCGCTACCTTTTCTTTTTTCTCCTTAAAGTCCAACGCCAGGTCTGAAGTGTAGAACAACGTCTTCGCTAGAAACAAACCAATATGTTGAGCAAAAGCAGGATAACGATTTCCTTCAATTAACCCCTTTCGCATAATAACATGGCTCGATAAATCTTCCATGACCGTGAGAGCTAGATCTTTATCGTAGTGATATACTTTAGGGACTAAGCCCGGACATATTTGATCTTGGATAATGAGGGCTTCACTCTCGATCCGTGCACGGTCTAGTGTAAGCGGCCAGGATTCTCCGACAACTCTGGCATACGGTAAGGCTTGTTTAAATATAATGCTTTTTCCTGAAATTTCATCTTGAATGTGAAAAACCAAGTTCAAATTTCCGTCTCCGATTTCTCGGCTCTCCAACTGTGCACCTTCTGGGAAAATCCCTGGTAAATGACGAGCATATTCGACTGCTTCCTGTTCGCTAAATGCGCGATACTCCATACTCCACCCCTCCAAACGACTATTTTCCTATATTCTTGCCAAATTCCCCAGCCTTTTGGTGAGGATAAGAACATTCAGAATACGTTACAAAAAAAGATTGCGGATTTTAACTAGCTATATACTATCTAGAGTTCTGTAATATTGTCAATCTATTAGGATTTTACAATGCACTAATTTTTCTTCTATTGACTTTATTTTATAAAAAAGCTAAGATTTCAATGTATGTATTGCACTTCTATATGAAACTTTTACAATTTGATATTTCATCTTATCGAGAGATGGCTGAGGGACTGGCCCAATGACGCCCGGCAACCGATTTTTATTTTTCTCCAATTGTGCAAAATAAAAACACGGTGCTACTTCCTGCAGAATGAACTCATCATTCGGAGAGATAAGTTGTATTTGATTCGCTCTTCAAGTACCCCTTATCTAAGAGGTACTTTTTTTCATACTGTCAGAATTTATAGCTTCGCTACACCATTTGGAAAGCACGAGGAAAACTTGTTGTCGAAGTACTATCTTGACGTCAGCCAATCCCTCTAACGGATTAATATTATTTGGAAGGAGTTTTGTCCTTTGTCATACATTACGGTCTCCTATCTCACTGAGGCGAAAAGCCTAGAAAAAAAAGCAGAAGCCATCGCAGTCGGCATGACTGTCGGAAGCTGGACGGACCTCCCGGCGGCAAAGCAGGAAAAACTGCAAAAGCATCTAGGCCGTTCTGCCGGAGCCACTGTTCTCGAAAAGACTGAAGAAGGGCTTGAAAGAGGAGTTATTAAAGTCCAATATCCTGTGGTCAATTTCACGTATGACCTCCCTTCCCTCTTAACCAACGTATTCGGCAAGCTATCCATGGATGGCAAAATCAAATTGCTGGATATCGATTTCCCCGAAGAATTTACAAAAGAATTTTCGGGACCCAAGTTTGGAATTGCAGGTGTACGCGAACGGCTTAATGTCTGCGATCGCCCATTGTTTATGAGCATTTTCAAATCATGCATCGGCCTTCCCCTAGAAGAATTAGTGGAGCAATTCCGGCTTCAAGTAGAGGGTGGCGTAGACTTAGTAAAAGATGATGAAATCTTCTTTGCCGACGAACATGCCCCTTTCCTGGAGCGTATCCGTGCCTGCAAGGAAGTAATTGAAGCGTCTGGCCGCCAAGTGCTCTATGCAGCCAATCTAACAGGTCCTGTTACCGGTCTGATCGAACGGGCAAAAAGGGCCGTGGATAACGGTGCGAACTGCTTGCTGCTTAATGTTTTGCCTTATGGATTGGATATCTTAACCCAACTGAGCCGTGATCCGGATATTCAGGTGCCCATTATGGCCCACCCAGCTATGGCTGGTGCCCTATACCAATCATCTCATTACGGTATATCTGCTCCTCTTTTATTAGGAAAGCTAATGAGGCTCGCAGGTGCGGATATCGTCCTTTTCCCATCTCCCTATGGCTCGGTAGCATTGCCTAAGCAAGAGGCTTTAGACATTGCCCAGCATTTAGCAGAAGAACTGCCAGGCATCCGTCCTGCATTCCCTGTACCTTCTGCTGGTATCCATCCTGGAATGGTTCCACTGCTCTATAAAGACTTCGGCCTAGACCACATGGTTAATGCTGGTGGAGGGATTCACGGACATCCCGCTGGCCCTGTAGGAGGGGGACAAGCTTTCATTGCCGCCATTCAGGAAACTTTGCAGGGAAATGCGCTAGATCAAACGGAGAACCCCCATTTGCTGGCAGCCATTGAAAAGTGGGGAATTGTTAAATGAGTAAAAACATCATATTATTTTGCGACTTTGATGGGACCATTACCGAAAAAGATAACATCGTAGATATCATGAGGCAGTTCGCCCCCCAAGGCTGGGAAGAAATTGTGCAATCCATATTATCCCAGGAGAAAACCATTCGCACTGGCGTAGGAGAGCTTTTTGCCCTGATTCCAAGCAGCCAAAAAGAAGAAATCACTCGTTTTGTCCTGGAGCAGGCACGGATTCGGGAAGGCTTCAAGGAATTTGTTGCCTTTACAGAAGAACAAGGAATCCATCTCTTGATTACGAGCGGCGGCATTGATTTCTTCGTTCACCCTATGCTAGAGCCCTTTGGACTAAAGGAGCGGATTTATTGCAACAGTGCTCGGTTCAATGAGCCGACTATCCAAATTACTTGGCCTAACTCTTGTGATGAGCATTGCGATGTGGACTGTGGAATGTGCAAAACAACGATCATCCGCTCTTTCCCGGCTGACCAATATTACAAAGTGGTCATCGGCGACAGCATTACCGATTTAGCGGGAGCGAAAATTGCTGATTATACCATTGCCAGATCCTTTCTAAAACAAAAATGTGAAGAACTTCATCTTCCCCATTCATCATTTGAAACCTTCTATGATGTCATAAACACTTTAAAGAAGCTAAAGTTGGAGATCGAATCGCTGTCTACGACATAATCGAAAGGAGCAAAAAACAATGAACTACGTGATTCATGCGGAAAAAAGGCAAGAAACCATTTGCAGCCTCAATGAGGTGAAACAATACTTTGCAGATCGCAGATGGTTTCCGGGAACAAGCGGCAACCTTTCCATAAAAGTGGAGGATTCCCCTGTTGTTTTTGCCGTAACCGCAAGTGGAAAAGATAAAACAAAGATGACGCCACAGGATTACTTGTTTGTAAATCTTGACGCCGAACCTGTTGAACAAACCAACCTAAAGCCTTCTGCAGAAACCTTGGTACATTCTGTGATCTATCGGAATATCTCCGAAGCTGGGGCTGTCTTCCATGTTCATACGGTACCAAACAATGTAGTTTCTGAGCTCTATGGAGATCAAGGCTACTTTGAAATTGGAAATCAAGAGTTAATTAAGGGATTAAACATTTGGGAAGAAGGAGCGGTCATCCAAATTCCTATCGTTGAAAATTATGCGGATATCCCTCGACTCGCAAAGGAAATTGAGAAGGTGCTCAACCCTCAGATTCCGGGCGTCCTGATCAGAAACCATGGTATATATGCCTGGGGCAGGAATGCGTTTGAAGCCAAGCGCCATATCGAAGCCTTTGAATTTTTATTCGAATATCACCTGCAGCTTCTGCAAGTCAAATCATTGGTCCCCAGCAAAGCTCTGGTATAATAAATAAATCCAAATTTTGAGGAGGAAATAGCATGGCATCTGTCGTATTGAGAAAAACCGGGGAACGCATTGAAGGAAACGAAAAAGTGGGAGCCTTCCTAAACGAACAAGGCGTTCTTTTCGAACATTGGAACACGGAGAAATTGCCTGCTGAACTTGCAGGTCGCTGCAATCTAACTGATGAAGAAAAAGAACGTACTCTCCAAGTCTTTGAAGTAGATATCAAATCTTTAGCCGAGCGCCGAGGATACGTCAACTGGGATGTCGTTGCCCTTACCGAATCTACGCCAAACATTGAGGAGCTCCTGAAGAAGTTTGAACAAGTCCACACTCACACGGAAGATGAAGTTCGTGCGATAACAGCTGGTCATGGAATCTTCATTATTAAAGGACAAGGCGACACTGGTTATTTTGACGTCGAACTAGAAGCCGGAGATGTGATCTCCGTACCGGAAAATGTCCCGCACTTTTTCACCTTAATGGAAGATCGCCAAGTCGTCGCAGTCAGATTGTTTATTGAACCAGCAGGCTGGATCGCCCAACCTTACAACGATCCTGAGTTCGCCCAATAAAGTTCAGAAGTGAAAAAGACCTTGTGTTCAGCATTAATCTTCTATGCTGCTCAAGGTCTTTTTTCTATTCTATGGCTGGGACATCCAGATGCTGAACCGTAAACAACTTATGGTAGGCTCCCTGGGCATTCATCAGTTCCTGGTGTGTCCCCATTTCTCGTATCTGTCCGTCCGAAATGAGTACGATCTTATCCGCATGGGTAATGGTGGACAGCCGATGAGCGACAATGAAGGTGGTACGATGCTTAGCCAGCCTCTCTAAAGATTGCTGGATAAGCTGCTCGGATTCTAAATCTAGGGCTGAGGTAGCTTCATCAAGAATAAGGATTCTAGGATCTTTAAGAAACACCCTAGCAATGGCAATCCGCTGCTTCTGTCCCCCGGAAAGCTTCACTCCCCGCTCTCCGATTTCTGTATCGTAGCCATCGGGCAATTCCATAATGAATTCATGAGCATTGGCTGCTTTGGCCGCTTGAATCATTTCTTCTTCAGAAGCCTCTGGCTTACCCATGAGAATGTTTTCCTTTATAGAGTCACTAAACAAAATATTATCCTGCAAAACCATTCCGATCTGATCACGCAAGCTCTTCATCGTCACATCCCGCAGATCATGGCCATCAATATATACGGCTCCCCCTGTGACATCATAAAAGCGAGGAATCAGGCTGATCAGAGAAGACTTTCCTCCCCCGCTCATCCCAACTAGAGCCACCGTTTGCCCTTCTTCAACAACAAGATTGATATCGTGGAGCACCTCATCTCCTGTTTCCCGGTATCGGAAGGATACCTGGTCGAATACGACTCTCCCTCTCACTTGCTTTAATTCAACGGCATTTTCCTTATCTTGAATGTCGTAAGTCTCATCAAAAAGCTCAAACATCCGATCCATAGAAGCAATGGATTGCGTAAGGGTGGTGGATGAATTGACAAGCCGTCTTAGCGGACTATACAAACGCTCCAAATACGCATAAAAAGCAGCCATTGCCCCAATGGTCAGATTGCCGTGGATAACCTGATATCCTGCATAGGTAATAACGAGCAAAGGAGCTATATCGGTAATTGTATTGGTTACAGCAAAGGTCTTGGCATTCCATACCGTGTGATCGACTGCTTTATCTAAGAACTTCCGGTTTCTCCGCTCAAACTGCTTCTGTTCCTCAGCTTCAAGCGCAAACCCTTTGACTACAGCAATTCCTTGTATCCTCTCGTGAAGATGTCCCTGGAGCTCTGCAAGGGCTTGTGAGCGGGTTTTGGTTAACTGTCTTAGTTTCTGATAAAAGTACTTGATAGAAAAGCCATACAAAGGAAATACAGCGATGGCAACAAGAGTTAATCCGACGTCCATGCTAAGCATGATCCCTATTGCAATAAGCAATGTGGCCAAATCCAGCCATAGGTTCATGAGTCCGGTCATAATAAAATTTTTCGTTTGTTCTACATCATTGATAACCCGTGAAATTACTTCTCCGACTTTGGTGTTTTGATAATATCTGAGTGACAACCGCTGAAGGTGGGAAAAAAGATGATCCCGGATGTCATAAAGGATCTGATTCGAAGACAATTGGGCATAGTACTGCCGATAGTACTCAATCGGATAGCGAACGAGCGTAAATACAATAAACGCCAATCCCATTATCCAATACAGTCGTTCAAGCTTCACCTCTCCCGGCAAGTCTGCCATAAGCAAATCGTCGATCACATACATTATAATTAGAGGCAACACCAAGGGGAGTCCAAATTTAATCAATCCAATAAGTATTGTTGCAATAATGAGCTTCCAATAGGGCTTTACGAACTTAAAATAACGTTTGATGCTGTCCACGCTAGCTTGCCTCCCTTCACCAATCATTGTCTATGCATCTATCTTTACGTTTGAAGGGTCCAGAAAGAAAGCTTGGCTCACGCCAAGCTCAAGTTTGAGGTCACTTATTCTGTAAAGTTAAAAAACGTTCATACCATCGTTCTACAAACCCAGGATGAAAGGCTCCCCTTTTCTCCCGAAGCCACGCCACTACTTCATCCGCGGCACGGTTAACTTGAGAGATCACCTCTGGCGGATAATGCATCAGCTTGCTATGAACAGAGAATTCTTCCTTATCCAAAATCACATAAGACATATCCGGATATACCTTCACATCCAAATCGTAATCAATGTAGGATAAGACCTCGTGCTTGAAGGTGAAAGGTGACCCAATATTACAGTAATAATAAATCCCGTCATCACGGATCATAGCAATCGTGTTAAACCACTGTCCGCGTCCAAAAGTGCAAATGGCCGGTTCTCTTGTCCGCCACTCCCTCCCGTCAGCTTCGGTCACTCTTACATTATCATTCGCCCCGATCAGTACCGAATCGCTAATGTGAAGAACCATGGTCTTGTCCCATGCTCGATGGAATGACTTGTCATGTTTATAGCTTTCTACTCTGATATAAGTTCCTGGGGAAGCCATTGTTCTCTCCTTTCGCGATTATTGGCCGGATGAAAGGCTCTTGGACAAGGTAATGTACTCCTGCACCTCATATCCTAGACTATGGTAAAACGGAATGACAGTCTTATTATTTTGATTGACCATAATAATGACACGAGTCGCTCCTCTTTGCTTAAGGCGCTTCTCTAATGCTTTTACCAATTCCTTACCCACACCATGTCCTTGGTAATTAGGATCGACTGCTAAGCGGTAAAAGTAGCCTCGCGTCCCATCCAAAGTACCAACGATTACTCCTACTACGCGCTCTTCCGCTTCAGCCACTAACACAAGCTCGCTGTCCCAAGCTAACTGCTTGGCTAAGTCATCCATAGACTCGGCTTCTTTCTTCTCCAAGCCGGTTTCTCTCCATATGGTTGTGATCGCTACATAATCTCCTAACCGAAAAGATCTGATCCTCACAGCTGTGGGCCTCCCTATCCGTATGATCTTTTCTTATTTTACACTATTGATCACCTATTGTCTGCCTATTCGGGCACAAATATAAGCAGCTTTTGGAAATTTTAGCCGATAGACTTAGCCAACAATTCAAAAATATGAATATGGTTTGGTCCTCGGCTTAGAACAAGCTAATTAAATATAGACTTAGCGGTTAAGCGAAATTGCATTTCCCACTTCTCAATTAAGAGCGTTTTCATTCTTTGCAATAGCTTTACCTGTAATAGCTGACTTTCTATTTCCCTCAGCTCTAGCTCCCTATCCAACTTTACAGCCTCTTCACGGCGGACAAGCAGTACTTTTTCCATGGCCTGATAAGTTCTTAATTCCATTTGTTCCCTATCAATAGCATCTGTAACCTCAGCCTGCCACGATAACCAGTTCTCAAAATCAAGCATGTCCGCAGCCTCCTTGTTAGAATTTTCGGATATTATCACCATTATACACGATTCGAGCCCGTCCAAACCTTAAGTTCTTTTGTCGAAAAAAAAAAGAATCGTGATTTTTATTCTCACGATCCTTTGGAAGTGCCTATAAACTTTTCTAGTGAATCCAAATAAGATTCTTTGGAGTTTTCAATGTGCAGTTGAGCCAGCCTTTCCGCTACAGCCGCATCACGGTTTTTTATAGCCATGGCAATGTCTCGATGCTCTTCAAAAGCACGCCTTCTTCGTTCTACAGTATCGTGAGATACAAGGGCGAACGCTCGAATATACTCGCTTTGGCTTTTGAGAATCTCATAAAGTCTTGGGCTCTGTGCCGCATGATGGATCACTTCTCTCATCTCCAGATGAAACTGGGAGTAATCATTGTCTTGTAGATCTCCTGCAAGCGCTTGGTCGATTCTGTTAATCAGATTTGCCAGGTTCTGTTCATGCTCCGGGTTAAGTTTCTCAGCCGCCAAACGAACAGCCAAGCTTTCTAGTGTTGAAAGGATGGTAAACACTTCAATAATTTCTTCAGTCGTCATCTTAGAAACGACTACACCCTTGCGCGGAATCGTTTTGACAAAGCCAACGGATTCCAGTCGGAATAATGCTTCTCGGATGGGAGTGCGGCTAATGTTGAGCTTTTCAGCTAGCTCTCTCTCGACGATTCGATCACCTGATTTGAAATCACCTGCGAGGATCGCATTTTTTATATATTCAAATACTTTATCGCGAATGGGACTAATTTCCCCATTCCATCCGTTTTCACCCAACCCATTCAATGGTTATCACCTTCTTTTTCCTATTTTCAAGTCATTTCAAAAAATATCTTAAATAAGATTGTACTTTATATACAATAGAAGAGAAAGCTAAAATTTTGCTGATAATGGTTTGAATTTCCTTTTATCACGACGTGATTCCATCCAAGAAGTAATCATTGCTCTTGTCTTATGAAAAGAGACTAAAATCATCAGACCCATCGGAAGCCATAAAGCGAGCATTTCCGGTTGACCAAGCAATATATACGTTAAAATCACTGTCGCAGCTATAAATAAAGTATCTTTCTTTATCTGTAAATCCATTTCATTCCCTCATTTTTATTTATATGGTGTTTGGTATACAACACGTTCCTGATTATAACTCATCTATCTTAAGTTTTTATTAATACTTTGTGTCAAATGTGTGAATACAAAAAAAGGAAGATGTCCCTGATTACTCAGATCCATCTTCCTTTTTTTTATTTCGATTCCCAATAAGACTTAAGCTTGCTATTTACAGCTACTTTCTTGCTGCCATCCCAAGTTACCTTAACGTCCCCTTTAGCAAAGCTCATGCAAGCCAAACGGAAGCCTTGTTCCAGCTGATCTTCACCTAAACGCTGCACTTCATGCTTGCGAACCTTGGTCAGGTTTTCTGCCCCTTCTTCTACGTGGATCTTGCAAGTTCCGCACAGTCCTCCACCACACTTGTAAGGAAGCTCCGCATTATTGCGGATTGCACTAGCCAATAGGTTCGTTTCTACACCATCTTCAAACTGTACTACTTTCCCGGATGTTTGGAATTCGATCTTTGCCATAATGGCCCCTCCCTTATATTTGTGAGTTTTATTTATTGTATCAATTGCCTGCTCAGGCATCGTTCTCTCCACTCGCACAACCTTATTTATTTTTCTTTATCGATTCTATAGTTAAGACATAAGCTTTTCTTGAGTTCTCAATATGATTGCGAGTTAATTCCATTGCTTTGTCGGCTTCACGATTTCTAATAGCAAGTAAGATATCCTTATGCTCGATAAGGGCTTCTTTCATACGTCCGGGCACTTCGTAGCCAATATGAGCGAAGGCTCGAATATATTCAACCAAATCGATTAGCATTTCATGCAATCGAGGACTTTTCGCTGCTTTGTATAAAAAGTTATTAATGCGAATATGAAATTGAGAGATCTTAGCATCTTCATCATTTCCTTCTATTAACTGAACCGTTTCTTTCACTAATTGATCTAGTTCTTGAAGGGTAACGTCATCTAGTCTCTCTGTTGCTAGTTGAACAGCCAGAACTTCCAATGAGGATAAGATGGAGAATACTTCTAGAACTTGTTCAATGGAGATCTGGGAAACAATAACTCCCTTCCGCGGAACAGTTGTGACAAGACCCTGAGATTCTAGACGAAGCAATGCTTCGCGGATGGGTGTCCGACTTATTTTCAATTTATCAGCTAACTCCCGTTCGACAAGTCTTTCCCCCGTCTTGAGTTCCCCTCTCAAGATTTCACTCTTTAGATATTGATAAACTTTTTCTCGGATAGGAACCAGCTCTTCCACGACCCAATCATCTTTTTGTGAAAGCATCTCCCCACCCCCCTTCTTTATCTAGTAGTCTATTAACTTAGTAAAATGGCACCGTAAGCTAGAGAACCCGCGATCACGAATGATGGATGAATCTTTATAACCTCCATGGCCAGGAAGCTTCCTATAGCCAGGATAGCCGTATGAATCATTCCACTGTCATGCCAAGCTTGGATGATAAATTGATAAGCTAGAACCCCTAGCAAAACCGCAACAACCGGTTGAACTGACTTGGTCATTTCCTTTACATACGGTGAATCTTTAAACAGGGAAACGAACTTGAACAAGATGACCATGGCAATTGCTGATGGAACCACGGTTGCAATCAGGGCTATCGCTGCCCCTGCAATTCCTGCCACTTGGAAACCGACAAACGCTGCCATCTTTGTAGCAATCGGTCCCGGCAAGGCATTACCAATGGCTAATATATCTCCAAATTCTTTCAATGTAAGCCAGTTATAGTGATCCACCACTTCTGCCTGAATGAGGGGAATTGATGGAGGGCCTCCTCCGTAGCCTAAAATATTTGAGATAAAAAACGCCCAAAAGAGTTGCAAATAAATCATTTTTCAACACTCCGATTCATCACGCGACCTTGTTGGCTCGAATTTGCTTTGGTTTTGAAATACGTTTTAGTGAAGGCAAAAATAATAAAAATAGCAATAATGATAGCAGGGTGTATTCCTATGAATTGCAGAGCTATAATGGATACGGCAATGGCGGCTATACTTCCTGCCTTGCCCATTCCTTTCCAAGTCTTCTGAAGAAACTGATAAGTCATAACTGCAAGCATCATACCGATGACCGGACCAACAGCCATAATCATTCCGCTGATAATCTTAGACTGTCCCATCGCATAAAGAGATCCCAATAAAGCGATCATTGCAACGACAGTAGGGATAATATGAGATAATACCGCTACAGCAGCCCCTAGGTTTCCTTTTACCCGATACCCTATATAGGTTGCCATTTTTGTAGCGATTGGGCCAGGAAGTGCGTTTGCCAGAGCAAGCACATCCCCGAACTCTTCATCTGTCATCCACTTATACTTTACTACCGCCTCATGCCTAATGAGAGGGATGACGGAAGGACCTCCGCCATACCCTAGCAATCCGGAGCGGCCAAAGCCAAAGATTAATTCTTTGTAGGACATTTCCGACTCCTTCTTTCACCTTATAATTAATACTTTAAATTAGGTTCAGCTACTACTTCATATCCATCTTTAGCTAATAGCTCTTTTAAAGCTTGAAGTGCTGCGACTCCTGCCGCTGTATCTTGTTCACCGTTTCCACCGCTTAAGCCTACTCCGCCAACCACTTCACCATTTACAACAATAGGAAAGCCTCCAACGAAGATAGCAAATTTCCCGCCAAGCATATGCTGGATTCCAAACGCTTCGTTTCCTGGTAACGCAGGTCCGTTTGGTTCTGTATTAAACAAGTGTGTAGAACGCTTATGTCCTGCAGCTGTGAATGCTTTAGCAATTGCAATTTCAGGACCTGTAATGCGCGCTCCATCCATTCTTTCTAGTGCAATGACATATCCTCCGTCATCTACGATACAAACGGTTTCTAACACGCCGATTTCTTCGGACTTTTTAATTGCTGCTTCGATCATTACTTTTGCTTCTGCACGTTCTAATTTAATCGCTTTTTTCATATTCGTAGCCTCCAGGATCTAGGGATTAGTAGCCAAAATAAACAGTTTTAGTTTGGGTAAAGAATTCTAAACCAACTCGACCAGATTCTCTAAAAGTAGAAGTACTGGATCTCTTTAATCCGCCGAATGGTGCATTAATTAAGTTACCAGTTGTCGTTCTATTCACTTTCACTGTTCCGGAATGGATACCGGCTGCAAACTTCTGTGCCGTTGCAATACTTTGGGTAACAATTGCTGCTGCCAATCCGTATTCTACATCATTGGCAATCGCCAGAGCTTCTTCAAAGCTATCTACAGCAATGACCGCTACAACAGGTCCGAAAATTTCCTCTTGAGCAATGGTCATCTTCGGAGTTACCCCAGTGAAAACAGCCGGTCTTACATAGTAACCATTATCAAATTCTCCGCCTGTTAGACGTTCTCCGCCATAAACAAGGGTAGCTCCTTCTTTTTGACCTACTTCAACATAGTGAAGTACGTTTTTCATTTGCTTTGCATTGGCTAAAGGTCCAATTTCCACACCTTTCTCCATGCCGTTGCCAATCTTTAGCTCTTTTGTTTTCTCAACCAATTTACTTACATATTGATCGTGCACGCTTCTCATAACTATCACACGGCTTGTTCCTGTGCAAGCTTGACCTGTTAATTCAAATCCACCCTTGATGGTCAATTCAACAGCCTTATCCACATCGGCATCATCCATGACGATTAATGGGTTTTTACCGCCGAGCTCCATTTGTGTGCGGGTAGTAAGGGCAACAGCCTTTTGAATGGATTCACCTGCACCCGTAGACCCTGTGAACGTTACTGCTTTAACCGCAGGATCAGTCAATAGCGGTCCAACTACTTGTGAAGCAGAGCCTGTTACAAAGTTGATAACTCCTTTTGGAATACCTGCTTCAGCCAAAGCCTCAACCAGGCGCAGCCCGATGAGAGGAGTATCAGATGACGGCTTAAATACAACGGTATTGCCCGTCATTAAAGCGGGGGCGATTTTTCGAGCGGCAATTGAAATCGGGAAATTCCAAGGGGTAATGACCGTAATAACCCCTAACGGTTCACGAACCGTATAGATTTGGGCAGTTGGATCATCAGATGGGTACGTTTCTCCTGTAAATGTTGTTGCCTCAACTGCATAGAAGCGAAATGTAGCTGCTGATCTCATGATTTCCATGCGACTAGCTCCAATAATTTTACCCTCTTCGCGAGTCAATTCCTCTGCATACTGATCTGCTCTGCTTTCAAGAATCTCAGCTGCTTTATTAAGGATTTGCGCTCTCTTGGATGGAGTTAGCTTTGCCCAATCAGCAAAGGCTTGTTCCGCTGCACGAACAGCGTTTCTTGCATCCTCTTCAGTAGAAGCTTGAAACTCCGCTACAACGTCATTTGTATTGGCAGGGTTAACACTTTGAAAAGTTTTATTAGATTGGGATGGAACCCACTCTCCATTAATGAGATTATTATAAGTTTTCACTGTTGTTTCGATCATGTCTTCTCACCGCTCCAATCTATCTTATTGGAACGGCAGTTCCCAAACCAGGAACTGCCGTATGGATAATTCCTTCTTTATTAAGCCTTAAGCGCAGCGTCGATTTCATCCTTCATGGAGTTGTACAAACCTTCCATGTACATCCAACGCATTTTCGCACCAGTGCGAACGATTTCTAAACATTGTTGCTGCAATTCTGGAGTATTAGCATAGTCAAGAACGATTTGGTATCCGCGCTCACCATGGATTTCGTCAGATACGATGTGAAGATCGAAGAATTCTACTTCTTCATCAGTGAAACCGTACTTTTCCTTCAAAGGAGGAAGTTGCTTACGGTAGATCGCAGGAACTTGAGATTCCAATCCAACTACAAGAGCTGCTGTAGCTACTACGAAGTTTTCTCTCATTGCTACTGCGTAGCACCAGCTTTGCAAACCAAGGGTAGTAGGAAGGATGTTGCTTTGATCAACTACGCGCTCAGCAGTTGTTCCACAAGCTTCAGCAAAACGGATCAACAAGTCAGTATGTCTGTCTCCGCCAAGCTCTTCTTCCCACATATTTTGAAGGGTGAAGTCTTTGGCATCTGTGTAAGCATCCGGAGTGCTAGCATAGATGTAAGCTAAGTAGTCAGCGAATGGTCCAACGTATGCATAGTGATTTTCAGCCCATCTAGCAAAGTGCTTGCGATCCAAACGACCTTCTGCCCATGCTACAGAAAACGGAGATACAGAAGAGTGTTGAGATTTAATTGCCTTTTCTAGTTCTGCTCGGAAATCTTCGCGGTTTAATAATTCTGCCATTGTAAATTCCTCCTTGAATGTGGGTTTTATTTTTTGGAGCTTGGCCACTTCTTATAGTATGACCAAGAGGGGAAAACTCTTTCAAAGGCTTTTTGTATACGGCATTTGGTATACCAACGAGCCCTTTTTAGAAGAGCTTTGGTATTTGGTATACCGAAGCTCTTGTCTTTATACTACAAGATGTTCACAAAGCTGTCAATAACATTTTTTGAAAGTTTAAAAGCTTTTTTACCATATCAATAGTGCAATTATAGTAGACACTACCAAACCGATAATAACCGGCAAAAAGTTCTTGCGAGCCAGATCGATGGCGGAAACTCCCGCAAAACCTGCTACTGCCACTAGAGAAGACCAAGCAATAATGGTTCCTCCACCAGTCCAAATAGAACTCATCTGTCCAATAGCCGCTAGTGTGGAAGGATCTAATCCTACCCCTGGCGCTAATGCTCCTGAAAGACCGCCAGTCAGTGGCAGACCTGAGAATCCAGAACCATCCAGTCCTGTGATTATACCAATAATCATGATACCAAATGCAGTAAGAAATGCACTTTGAGGTACTAGTGTCTGTGCAGCACTAACGATGTCAAAAAGGAATGCTGGTTTAGCCGCTTCTTCTCCAAGAGAAAGAATGCTGCCGGAAAAGTCACCGCTTCCAAGGAAGAAGAAACCTGCAATCGGAACCACGGGACCCATTGCCTTGAATGCGAATACAAAACCATCTGTAATGTGATCCCCAATGCGATCAAGCGCATGGGCTCGTCCAAAGGCCATCGACGCCAAAACTAGGAGTACAGCGGCTACTCCACCAATGAAGGCTGCACCGTCTCCACCCTCAAAGCTTCCCAGACCAGAAGTTTCATTCTTGGATAACACCATGACAATCATAACACCCAGCATACTCAACGGGACTAATACTGCAAAAAGCTTGCCCCAACGATCAAGAACAGATTGATCTTCTGCATTCATTACCTCACTGGCTGCCGCTACTTCTTCATTGGAGCTATGGGTTGCCAGAGACTTTAAATCGTTTTCAATATGAGCATCGTTTGATTTTCTCATTTGCTTAATCAGGCTGACATAAGCTATACCTATTGCGGTTGCACCAGTAATCAATGAAAGAATCCATGCCTTATTAGCTACCAATGCTGTTTCCACAC
Source organism: Ammoniphilus soli (assembly GCF_040813775.1). NCBI lineage: Bacteria > Bacillati > Bacillota > Bacilli > Caryophanales > Paenibacillaceae > Ammoniphilus > Ammoniphilus soli. Next base: position 21,789 of record NZ_JBEGDL010000009.1, on the reverse strand, counting down.
CTGCTGCTTTTGCACTAAGCATTGGAGCAACTTGCATCACGTAGTCAGAAGAAAGAGCCATACCTTGTCCTGCTAGAGAGATGGCAACTGCTGCCCCCATCGCCGGCAATCCAGCGCGAACCGCAGCGGGAATCAACAAAGCACCAATGAGCGGCACTGCAGGAGTTGGCCAGAAGAATAAAGAGATTACAAAGGTAACTCCAACAAGAACCCAAAACGCCATGTGGCCATTTACCATTACTTTTTGAATAGGTTCGATCATCCTTCTGTCAGATCCTAGATCCTTTAAGGAATGAAGAAGGGCTACCATGAAGGTAATAATCAAAAAGATGCTGAACAATTCTTTTGCTGCTACTAAGTTCGCATTGAAAATGGCTTGCAAGCCACCAATGAAGCTTCCTTTATAGATCCATGCAACCAATAAAGTCCCTACTAACGTGGGTAGTACAACCCCGCGCCTCAAAAGCATGGTTCCAATGACTACCAAGGTTACAAGCGCATACATCCAATGAGCCAATGTTAATGTCATCATAGCACCTTCTTCCATAATTATAGTAAATACGAGAGATAAACAACCTTACAAATCGTCAGATAATACAGATGAAAAAATAAAAGGATGAAAGCGCTTTTCCATTTCTTTATTCTACTTTCTAATAACACTTGTAGCTAGTGGTAATTACTAACACTCTTATAGTTCAAGCATTTTGCGGATCGATGTTTCCAAGCCATCCAGAGCTTCTTCTACTACTTTTTGTCCAATTTCATAGCTCGCTTTTGTTGCGTCTCCGATACATCCATTAGCTGTCATTTCCTCATACTGATAAGTACCTTGCAATGGGTTCCCCGGACGCAGGTTTCTCCATTTTCCTTCTACTATATCTCCCTTTTCCAGCTTATCGTTGCGGACAAGTTGTGGAGCTAAGTAAAGGGCTTCTGAAACTTCACGTTCGCAGCTGTGTCCAAAAAGAGTAGACGTCACATGTTCTTTTAATGCGTTTTTCGCAGATGCAGTAGATTTTGCGTAGAAGATTCCAACCTCTAATTCATGGGTCAAGGTTGTACAGGCCACGCTTAATGTGGATTGATTCCCGCCGTGTGAGTTTAGGAAGAGGAACTTCTCGATTCCGTGTTTTTTTAGAGACCAAACCATGTCTCTGAGGATACTGATTAATGTCTCGGGCTTTAATGTAATCGTCCCAGGAAAATTAATGTGGTGGATCGAGACCCCCATATTAACCGTCGGTGTTACGAGTACATGCGGATAAAGCCTTTCTGCTAAGCGATTGGAAATCTCCGTTGCCAGAACAGCGTCGCAGCTTTCATTCATATGAGGTCCATGCTGTTCATGAGCTCCAACAGGAATGATGGCAAGCTTTACTGTTTTTAGCGCCTCTTGAACCTCTGGCCAGGTCATTTCAGTTAAACGATAAGATTTCACTATTACACCCCCCTTTTGATTTATTGAATATTGTATACCATATAATCTAACATAAACAAGTTGAAAATGCACATATCTTTTTTTGGAAAATTATTAATAGAAGATAATGTAAACCCTACTTATTTGGATACCTGCGAATAAATCTTCTGTCTTTATGTTGTCTAACTTGCAATCCCATGCTACTATAGAGGAAATTTGGTATACAAAATACTATATTCCTTAAAAGGAGGTGCTTCTATGGATCCTAAAACCGGGAAAGATACTCTTAGTCTTATTCGGACTATTATCTATTCGATATCTATCGGCGTCTTTATATTATCGACTGTATTGGGCATCGAACAGCTTTCCACATTACTTTCTATTGCTGCAATCATAAGTATTATGATCTCGCTTCCGCGTTCAGGGAAAATTGCCAGCACTTTATCGGCTATATTTTTAGGTATCGGCCTTTATGTGCTTTGGCAGGGAAAGGTTTCGCCTTCCACCTATGTCACTTCCTTTGGAGGGATGTTCAATCTTTTAGCCTTATTCGCTATTATTCCGCTTATTGCAGTACCCATTCGGATTGGGGGCTATAGTGAAACGATCCGGCACACCCTGGAAAGCAAGATAAAAAGTCCATCACAGCTATACCGAACCATTTCCTTCTATTCTTTCTTTCTCAGCTGTTTTATGAACCTTGCCACACTCCCGATGATGTACTACAGCGTGAAAAAAGCGGTAGAGCAATTCCCAATCAAAAATGCGAATCGCTTCGTATCTATGGGGATTACCCAGGGTTTTTCCATACCGATTTTATGGACCCCCATCGCTCCCATCGTTGGTGTTGTTTTTGATTTGACCCATGTAAGCTGGATTTCTATGCTTCCTGTATTATTAACGCTTAGTATAGTGGGTCTGCTTTTAAATTGGGGATTATACAAGTTATCTCATAAGAAGTTTGAACATGCGAAAACAGATGAATTTTATCCCGTAAACGAGGAAATTGCCGCCGCTTCGTTTAGTTCGGATGATTCTATTCCAAAATATAAATTAAAACAGATGAGTCTTGCTGTTTTGCTATTTATTATCTTGATCGGCGCCATGGAATATCTGTTTCCAATCGGCCTTATTACCACAGTTATCGTTCTGACCATCCCATTTTCTTTTTTTTGGTCTGTAATGGTAAAACAAGGGAATGCTTATTTTAAAGAAGCAAAGATTCACTTTAAAACCCACTTGCCTAAAATGGGCGATCAGTTTGCGATCTTCCTGACTGCCGGTTTTTTTGTAGCTGCATTACAAATCACAGGTTCTGATGAATCAATCAATCAGGCGGTTACAAGCCTGGACCATCTGATAGGGTCAAATGCCTTTCTGATCATTTTGCCCCTTATTCCGTTGCTGCTGGCTTTCCTAGGATTCCATCCAGCCTTGGCTATCGGACTCTTGGCCGAATCGCTGGACCCTGTGGCCCTGGGAATTACGGCAGAACAGTTAGCTTTAGCTTTATTGGGAGGGGCCGTATCCACCTTTTTGATGGGTCCATTTAATGCAACATCAGGAATTATGGCCTCCATCGTTAAGGTTACCCCCTTTCGAATCGTCAGTTGGAATTTGGGCTATACGGTTGTATTTCTCCTGATGATCACCTTAGCGTTACTGATGACATAGAGCTATTGACGAAATCGCTTGAAGTTGATACAATTTCCAAACTGATATGGTATACCAAATACAAGGAGGTCACTATGCTTCGGGTTGGACTTATTGGCTATGGAACAATCGGAAAAGATACCGCTCAATATATCTTAGAAAAAAAAGCAGGAAATGTAGAATTAGTTGCTATCCTGGTTAGGGATTGCAGCCGTGTTGAGTCAGATTTGCCTGCCTCGCTGTTCTGCGATCAAGCGGAGGAATTTTTCAAGAAAGATTTAGACATTGTTGTAGAGGGAGCTGGCCATCACGCTGTTCAGCTCTATGCAGAAAAGGCTTTACGGAGCGGCAGTGATTTCATCGTTTCAAGCGTAGGGGCATTTAACGATCAAAGCTTAATGGATGCTACTCTAAAAGCTGCCGAAGAATCAGGAAAAAAATTAATCGTTCCTTCAGCTGCTGTTGGCGGTTTAGATCGGATTGCTGCGGGGGCAGTAGGACCCTTGGATGAAATTACACTAAAAACAAGCAAGCCTCCTAAGGCCTGGTATGGAACTGCCGTTGAGGAACAGGTGAACCTGGCTGAATTAACCGAACCGATTTGTGTGTTCGAAGGAAACGCGAGAGAATCCTCCCGACGCTTCCCGGAAAGTGTGAATGTTTCTGCGGCTCTTAGTTTGGCTGGCTTAGGCTTAGATCAAACCAAAGTAAAGGTATATGTAGATCCTACGATCAACCGTAATGTGCATGAGATTTCTGCTTCTGGAAAATTTGGAGAGATCCGTTTGCAAATACAAAATACCCCGTCTCCAAATAATCCAAAGACAGGGTACATTGTAGCTATGAGTATCGCGAAAGTGCTCAAAAACTTATCCACTAATTTGATGATAGGGCTATAAAAAATTAGCTTGCACCTTGGGTGCTGTTAAGATAGCTCAATTCTTGCTTAATCCAGCCAATTCGATTCTCATTTTTACTGCGTAAAGCTTCATACAGTTGGGCTAGCAGGTAATCGGTCCTGAGCTGTACCAAGAAATCATCCATCTTTTGTTCCAGCTTCGGATCTACCCTACCTGGCTCACGGCTGATCAAGCCGCGCTTGTATTCAATAGCTTCCTCAACTGCTGGGTAAAAGTTAATCACTGCATTAGATTTAAAAGAGTGGGCTGCAGTATGGAAGACCTTCCAAATCGGCTGCTTCACGATATCAGAAACAGAATCCCCAATTAGGAAGAGGCTTCCGGTTACCATGCCGGAACCCTCCTTTTGGGCATAAAGGTTCAGGACACCGTGTCTCGATGTAATGACTAAGCCTTTATTCTTTTTCGTTTCTATTTTCTTTACCTGGAGTTTTTTAACCGACTTACCCAATTCTGCAATGGTTTCCCAGTCTTCTTCACGAAACGTTCCAATAAATCTGTTGCAGACACCCTTGACATTAGTAGGCTTATCCAATTTAACTCCACCACCATTCTTATGTTTTCTATTATTATATGGGATTAACTTAAAAAGGTGAAAGATAAATTTTTATTATTTTATCCTGCGTGAATTTTCCAACTCTATAAAGTTTACAAAACATGCAAAATCTAACATTCTATCTCGGAAAATTAACGCTAGACAAGTTTTCCTCGTGCTGGCCAGATAATATAACGCAGTTATTAATCCTGGCAGTATAAATTAAAAACATATTCTTGAGGAGGAACTAAAATGGAATCGCTAACAAAATACAGTATTGACAAAAAATTGGCTGAATTAAACATTGTCCTGACAAATGCACCTAAACCTTCCGGCAACTATGTGCCTTATGTTTACGCCCCGCCCTTTTTATATATAAGCGGAGTGACGCCCAAAGATAATGGCAAGCTCCTTTACAAAGGGAAAGTCGGGCAGGAATTCAGCAAAGAAGAAGGTTATCTGGCAGCAAGACAATGTGTAATCAATCATTTGAATACAATAAACACAGCCCTTGGGGATCTTGATCGGATTGAGGGTATTGTAAAAATTGTAGGATTTGTTAATACGGACGGGGATTTCCATGACTTGCCATCCGTTATTAATGGAGCATCCGATTTGCTCGTTGAAGTATTTGGTGAGCGCGGCTGCCATGCCCGCTCTGCCGTAGGGGTCTCGTCTCTTCCTGGGGGAGCGGCTGTGGAAGTTGAAATGATTGTTAAGGTTAAGCCGTAATTGGATGTGAAGAAGCTGATTCCTTAAGGGTTCAGCTTCTTTTTCAACCTATCCCCTACATGATTAGGGAAATCCCGCCATCAACAATAATGGTCTGGCCACAAATCATACTGGATTGATCAGAAAGAAGGAACATTACGGTATTCGCCAGATCCCTAGGCTCGACCACACGTCCCGCCGGCGTTTTTTCCTTTGCTTCTTTCAGGATCGCTTCACGATTAGGGAAATGCTTTAGGGCATCCGTATCCACAGCCCCGCCGGAAACAGCATTCACTGCGATGTTTTTAGGGGCCAGCTCAACCGCCAAATACCGTGTCAAGGCTTCCACAGCCGCCTTTGATACGCCGACTGCCGTATAATTTTCCAATGCTCGAATAGAACCCAAGCTCGATAAGCTAACGATCTTTCCTCCGCCATTCCTCTCCATTAGCTTCGCGGCTTCTTGTGCGCAGAACAGCAGCGCACGGCTATTTATGTTCATCGTCCAGTCCCAATGAGATTCCTCAAGCTCCATGATTGGACGAAGCACACCAGAAGCTGCATTGCTCACAAAGTAGTCCAAACGTCCAAAATGCTCATCAATCTCTTTAAACATGTCTTTTATTTTTTCTGTATCCCCGACGTTCCCCTTTACGAGTAATACTTTAACCCCTTTGGCTTCTAGTTCCCGTGCGGTTTCTGCCGCTGCAGTGCGATTACGCAAATAATTAATAACAAGATGGCAGCCTTGATCGGCAAGCATATGGGCGATTTCTTTGCCGATACCTCTTGATCCCCCGGTTATAAGGGCTACTTTACCTTCAAATGACATGTCCAAACTCCTCTTTTTAGTACTAGGTGCTAACTATTTCCTTTCATTATATTTCAATTTGTTCTGAATGAAAATCCTTTAATATTACCATCCTATTATAGGATGCAATGGAAAGGAGGGACTTTATGTACCAAGAACGTCATATGGGTCAACTAGAGGATGTTCCTATCAATGAATGGACACTGAATGAGCTTGCCTTCCACCATCATGTTATGGCTCAAATGGGCGGATTTTTAAATACCGAAGGCGTTAGCTTTCATCATACGATCATTAATGAAATCGAACGGCGAGGGGGATTGCGCGGCTTACCGCCAAGCTAGAGGGTTTCCCTTTTGATACTTTTTTGTTGATTTAGTCTGTGAAATTAACTATAATAAAATTTGGAAGACCATACATATGGAGGAGGAAATTAACATGGCTAAGTATGAATTACCTGCATTGCCTTATGCTGCAAATGCCCTAGAACCACATATCGACGAGCAAACAATGAACATTCACCATGGACGTCATCACGCTACTTACGTTAATAACGTAAACGCTGCATTGGAAGGGCATGATGATCTTTCCAGCAAGAGCATCGAAGAATTGATTTCTAACATGGATGCTATTCCTGAAAACATTCGTACAGCCGTACGCAATAATGGCGGCGGACATGCTAACCACTCTCTATTCTGGCAAATCCTCAGCCCAAATGGCGGCGGAGCACCTGCTGGAGAATTAGCTGACGCTATCAACAATGCGTTCGGAAGCTTCGATAGCTTCAAGGAAGAGTTTGCTAAAGCTGCTACTACACGCTTTGGTTCCGGTTGGGCATGGCTAGTGGTTGACAATGGCAGCCTAGCTGTTACAAGCACTCCTAACCAAGACAGCCCTCTTATGGAAGGCAAGACTCCGATCCTTGGCTTGGATGTATGGGAGCATGCATACTACCTAAAGTATCAAAACAAGCGTCCTGATTACATCGGAGCTTTCTGGAACGTTGTAAACTGGGATGAAGTTAGCAAGCGTTACGCTGCTGCTCGCGCTTAATTTTATAAAAGAAAAAAAGTCTTTCCGATTTCTCGGAAAGACTTTTTTATGTTCCAGACGATACCGCGTATATCTCTTTTTCTTCTTCTACCAATTCTTTAATTGGAGACTTTTTATAACGCCCAATAATCGTACTAGCTATAAAGATTGAAATAGTAGAGATCATCGCATTGATCCATCCTACTAAAGCTGCCGCACACAAAACAATAGCCAAATCACAAAGCAAAATAGTAATTCCCCTATTAATCTTCACTCGATCATCCAGATACAAAGCAAGAATATGAATTCCTCCAAGCGATGAACCATTGTTTAAAACAAAAGTCACGCCTATTCCGATTAGCAGCCCTGCCACCGCAGATCCTAGAATCATATTATTTACTTCTGGAAAAGCCATTACATCCAATACATCACGAATAATTGAAATACCTGTGATGGATAACAAACTTGAAATGGTGAACCACTTGCCTAGCTTTCGATATGAAATAATAAAGAAGGGCAAGTTTACGATAAAGAACCAAAGCCCCCATGAGCTTTCCGTAACAAAAGTAATAATACTCGCAATTCCCGCTGTTCCCCCAAATGTCAAATGGCTAACGGAAAGCACCTTAATTCCCAACGAAGTTAAAAAAAGCCCCATGACAATAAAAAAGAGGCGTTTCATCCAATCAGCCATATTTCATTCCCTCCGTCTCCAACCATTCTCACACCCACTAGCTTATAACAATGCCACCTAACGGTCAATACATAAAAATGTATTTTTATTCATTGAAAAAGTAAAAAAATTGGGCTTGTACATGTACAGATTGGTTGTGGGAGAAAGAACCCTGCTACTCTCGCAACAGGGTTCCCAAATCTGCTAATCAATCATAACATTAGAATACAGCAGTGCCCTTTCCGCCTTTCTCTGTATGGCTTCAGCCTCCTTGCGCGGACTGCTGTCCTGAGCCACTGCTATGAATACAGGTGCCTCCCCTTTTTCGGAAATAAGCTGGATCCTCACATCCACGGGGTAATAAGAACCCGTCTTCCTCTTGTGGTTGGTATCAAATCGAACAAACTCTTTTTCTCCAGAGAGAATTGAATCTAGCATGAATTGAAAATCTTCCTCTGAAAACTTAGGCCATAATCCAATCGGGGAAACCTTAGCCATTTCCTCCATACTATATCCTAATTGCCTTATCGCTGTCTGATTCATATATAAGAATTGCGATGGAAAGGAAGAGAAAATATAAATTTCAAAGATCGTATCGTTTAAGATCTTTTTCTGCCATACCTCACTGATTTCATGCTTAGTGATCTCCCGTACAATCCCTATAAAAGAACTGTCTCCGCCTTCGGAGGATTCAACAACGGTAATGGTTAACGGAAATAATGACCCATTTTTCCTTTTGCCCACTGATTTTTTTCCCACTTCACTAATACTTGCCTTCGAATTTATGGATGAATCTCCGAACAGCTCCGGGATCAGCAAAGAAACATGTTCGCCGATAATCCCTTCCCCTGCGTAACCAAACAAATTTCTTGCCGCTGGATTAATGAAGGACAAAATACCTTTATTGTCCATAATAATAATGCTGTCGGATACGAAGTTCATTACGGATCCGATAATGCCATCGTGCATTTTTTCATACCTCCCCCATACCCGGCTTATACAGCTTCTATCTTGACTGATTAGGAGAACTCTTTGATTTGATTTAATATTTTTTGGTAGGACACAGGAAAGGTATACTGATCCAACTCATCCCATCCAATCCAGCGCCCCTGTTGTCCCTCCCTATCACTCTCAAAACGATAGGAATAAATCTCCATCTGCCACTGCAAGTGGGAAAAGGTATGCTGATGATGAAATAAATAGGCCCCTTCAGAAACGTCCAAACCATGCTCATTTCTCAAGTGGTATTCTAGGAATTCCTGTGTCCCTTCTTGGCTAGGCAGCTCCCATAAGCCCGCTAATAAGCCTTGTTCGGGACGCTTGCGGATAAAAAACAAATCCTCTTTCATAATAAAAGCTACAGTCAATTGAACTGGCTTTGGAGGCTTGGCCTTACCTTTGACTGGCAAGTGGCTTTGTAAACCTTCCACTTGGGCCTTGCAGTGCATTTTCACTGGGCATTGATCACACTTGGGGGATTTTGGGGTACAGATGAGGGCCCCTAGCTCCATTAAGGCTTGGTTAAAATAAGAGGGATTTTCCTTTGCAATCAAAGATCGAATAATCATTTCGAATCGCTTTCGCGTCTTTACTTTTTGAATGTCTTCCTCGATTAGAAGCAATCTTGATAATACTCGCATCACATTGCCATCGACGGCGGGTTCAGGCTTGCCATAGGCAATGCTTAATATAGCTCCTGCGGTATACGGGCCGACCCCTTTAATTTTACTGATCTCTTCCGGAGAATCAGGGACAACTCCTCCGTAAGCGGCGCTTACTTCCCTAACTCCAGCATGCAGATTCCTCGCCCTTGAATAGTAGCCCAATCCTTCCCATAGCTTTAATACTTCATCTTCATGAGCCTCGGCTAAGTCCTCTAAAGTCGGAAATCGTTCCAAAAATCGTTGAAAGTAGGGAATCACCGTATCCACCCTTGTTTGCTGCAGCATAATTTCGGAAACCCAAATCTTATAGGGATCCCGATCCTGTCGCCAAGGAAGGTCTCTTAAGTTCCGTTCGAACCAATAAAGAAGGTTGTGTTGAAAATCTGTGATGTTAAATCCTTCTAGCATTCTACTCCAGCTCCTTAAATGCCCACATATGAATTTTATCCTTGCCTCCCTGCACCCAGTCTGCAATCATGGGATCCTTCTCGCAACGCAGGTGTTTAAGCCGTTCATATTCCTCTAAGGTCTCCACATCGAACATTTCGACAAATAGCAAAGGCTGGTCCGTCCCCTCAAAATGCTGATAGTTCACGACACTTTGCTCGTTTATCATTCGCTCTCGGACGGCCTTCATTGTTTTCAGGTACTCGTGGATACCCTTTTCACTAATTTTATACTCTATAAATATTTTAAACATAGCCCTTCCTCCTGCCTAGTGAAGAAATACAAAAAGTGACACCCCTTATTTAGGCAGCATCACTTTCTTGTTTTTCCTACTTCATTTTAAAGTTCTTATTTTTTTGCATGCTCTTCATCGCACGGGACGCCTGAGAAATTTGCTTTTGGTTCAAGTTCATTCCCATTGACTTTGCCATTGCCATAAGTTGCTTCTCGTCCATCTGCATATTGGTCATTTGGTGCTTTAAATAGTAGATGCCTCCGAAAAAGCCCCCTACTAAGCCCAAAATAAGTGTAAGAATAGGGATAATATAACTCCACATGTCTTTCGACCCTTTCTAAAGTAAAATCCAGTTTCTTAGCTTATTATTCTAACATAAGTTTAAGACATATGATTTAGAGATTTCGCTTTCGATTGGGAAAGCCTCCTCTGAAACCATAGCACCAGTCCGGTTATGCCTAGACCGAATACGATTCCTCCCAGAACGTCGCTAACAAAATGAACCCCTAAATAAACTCGCGAAATAGCGATCAGACAAGCTAAGAGCAAGGCGAATATCCCGACTCGCGGCATTAGCGCATAAAGGATGCCTGCAGAGCTAAAAGCAACTAAGGTGTGTCCGGAAGGAAAAGAATAGGATGTTGGCATTTCAACCAGCAATACCGAAGGATCAGCATATACAGGACGAGGAACCTGAAATAGGTTCTTCAACAATTCCTGCGCTATCCCCGCAATGAAAATTCCTAAAAGCAAATACCAGCCTGCTGGTCTCCAGGATTTGTTCAATAGAAGGATGAATCCTGCTCCAATCCACAGCATGCCCCCATTGCCTGCTGTACTCAGGCCGACCATGATCCAATCCGCTAGAGTGTTCATTCCGGCAGCACCTTACCGGGGTTTAAGATATTATTCGGATCCAAGACCAGCTTCATTTGCTTCATGACGTCCACAGCCTCACCGTGCTCCTGCCGTTGGTATTTCCGCTTGCCAATCCCCACACCATGCTCCCCTGTACATGTTCCTCCTCGCTTTAAGGCAAACTCCACGATCCCTGCATTGACCTTTTCCGCGCGTTCGACCTCTTGAGAATCTGCTTCATCGATGATGACCAAGGTATGGAAATTCCCATCGCCGATATGCCCTACGACGCAGCCATCCAGCCCTGATTCATCAATCAGCTGTCCGGCATGCGTAACGGCGTCCGTCAGCTCAGACAAGGGGACGCACACATCTGTCAGCATCATCTTTTTTCCCGGATTGCCATGAATGTAAGCATAGGCCAGATTATGCCGAGCCTCCCATAGCTGAGCCCTCCTTAGAGAGTCCGTTTCAAACTTAAACTCTTCACAACGCTGCTCCATCGCAAGCTGTTCCGCAAATTCAGCATCCTGCTTAAGTCCCGCATCGTTTCCATGGAACTCCAGAAATAAGGTTGGCTTTTCCGGATAGTCAGTTCCGCTATGCTTGTTTGCCTGACGGATTGATCGCGCATCGACGAGCTCGATACGGGCAACTGGAATACCTGCCGAGAGAATCGAAACCGCCGCATCGACAGCTTCTTTCACACTAGGAAAAGCAGCTCTTGCTGCCATTATGACTTCAGGGATTCCGTAGACCTTTAGGGTAAGCTCTGTAAATACTCCCAAAGTTCCCTCGGATCCTACAAACAAGCCATTTAGATGATAGCCGGAAGAAGACTTAGCAGACATTCCCCCCGTATGAATAATTCTGCCGTCAGCTAATACCACCTCCAGGTCTCGAACCTGGTCCCGCATAACGCCATAGCGTACCGAGGTCGTTCCACTGGCATTAGTTGCAGCCATTCCGCCTAATGTCGCATCTGCACCCGGATCGACAGTGAAAAATAAGCCGTGCTTTTTAAGCTCCTTGTTTAACTGGTTGCGGGTAACCCCTGGCTGCACCCGAACGAGAAAATCATAGGGACGCACCTCTATAATGCTGTTCATGAGTTGAAAATCCATTGAGATGCCCCCTTCATAGGGGATAACCGCACCTTCTAGGCTCGAGCCCACCCCAAATGGGACAACAGGAATCGGATGCTCGTTGGCATATTGAAGGATCTGGCTGACCTCCTGGGCATTTTTCGGATAGGCCACAACGTCCGGCAAGTGCGGATGATGGAGCGATTCATCTTTGCTGTGTAGTTCTAAGGCCGTAGGATTGGCCGTTACTTGTTCATCTGCCAAGAACTTTCTTAATCCCTCTACTATATTCATATTGCCTTCTGCACCTTTCTGCTTACTTGTGGAAGTTTTTTTTCTATCATACCACTTTCGCAGAGGATTGGGCAGATTCACAATATAGAAAACACGATCCGTCGCCACCTTTTCTTCGTCCCATCCCCTATTTTTAATGATTTACATTTATTCCAAGACTAGTGTATCCCGATTTTAGTCAGGATAATTTTAAGGAAGGGGTGGAAGAATAAGGATGATAATGACTAGGCAGGGAATAATTCATGAAAGGAGGCTGGTTTTCCTTTATTGTCGGTTCTTTTTCTGGCGCCTTGCTTGCTATTATTTTCACAGGAATTGTAGGACTCTTATTTATGAGACCGCTCATTCAGCTATTCATGGGATTATTCGTGAAGCGAATCATGTCTGATCGCTATCCGGAAAACATCTGGGAAATGGTCAGCGCGATTACGAGGACTCCCCCAACCGCTGTGGTCGAAAACAGCTTACGTGCAGCATCGGGAAAAGTTATCGAGAGACCTTTTGGCAGCCCAAGAAAATTTCTTCACTTTGACGGACTTATTTTTTCTCCAGCACAATTATCCGTACTGCCTGCAAATGAGGAAGCCCCCGTGGAGCTAAAGATTACCATTGGTCCAGCAGCAAAAAAGCCTCTTACGTTAGATATTCCAATTATGTTAGGTGCCTGGGGATATGGGATTGGAGTATCCGAAAAATTAAAAATCACTGCAGCCAAAGCTACCGCAGCCGTTGGAACAGCCACAAATACTGGGGAAGGTCTCCTCTTGCCTGAAGACCGCGAACTAAGCAAATATCTCATTATGCAATATAGCTCAGGTCCCTGGTCCAGTTATTTTATCCAGGCAGCTTAACAGAGGAATTTGATGAAAACTTAGCAGCTACTCATTTGGAGAATTTCTTTAACGCTTATGTTGAGGAAATCGAGATTGCCATTCGCGCATTGGGCAAGACTTCTCTTCATGAGGTAACAAAGGATGACCTAGTGGCTCTTGACGAGATGACGAGCAAAGTCACAAAAGTACCCCTTGCCTATGAGGCACAGGCAGCTGAACTAGAGCTTGCCGATCAGGGGAAGAAAAAATGGATGAAGAAACTGTTCTTCACAAGGGGTTAGTTTGAGGTATAAAGAAAGATAAGGGAAAAACTTCCCTTATCTCTAAAAATAATGCATCTATTTCAAAAAGGTGAATCCTTCTACTCCGGTATCGAGCGTGCGAAAAGTAAAGCCCTCATCCTTCAAAAGCTGGATGATGCTAGGCAATGCCTTCACGGTGTTCAATTTCGTTGCAGTATCATGGCTCAACACCACAACTTCTTTTTTATTTTTCGCTCCTTCCTTTACTCGTTGAAGGGCACTTTCCGGGGTATAGCCCGTTGGTGAGGCATCTCCAAGACTGACATTCCAATCGAAGTAAGTAAGCCCTCGTTTCATGGACTCTTTAACAATATCATTCATGACCCATTGATTTTTCCCATACAGATTAGGATCTTGGGCATTTTTGCTTACACTATTATTGCTGCCTCCAGGAAACCGGAAGAACGCGGGCTTCACTCCTATCACACGCTCAATCGTCTTGTTTCCCTCATTAAGGTCTTGAAAGAATCCTTCGACATTATGGTAGATTTTATTATAGTTATGGGAAAACGTATGCCCTGCCACCACATGCCCTTCTGCATTCATCCTCTTCAATTGTTGTTCGTGCCCTTTTATGTTTTTACCGATAACAAAGAAAGTTGCCTTGACTTGATGCTCTTTCAGGATATCCAATACTTGACCAGTTAAGCCCGAGGGACCATCATCAAAGGTCAGATAAGCGACTTTGCCTGCAGTCGGTTTAATGGCTTTAGGCTTGGGCTGAGGGGCTGGAGGCCGCGGCAATTTAACCTGGATTTCTAAATCCGCCGTCGTAATCTGAACCACATTTCCAACGGTTTGCTGCTTGCTTTTTTCCAGCCATGGAACGAAACGGGCAGGCATATAAGCAATGCCCTTTTCCATAAAAGGATCGATATCCGCAGGAATGAGGACACCATTCACCCATACAGGCATAGGGTTATAGCTTTCATCAAAAACAACCTTTTTGTCTGGTTTTATGGCGCTGATCTTTCGACTGGCTGGATCATATTCTACGGTATAGCCCAGCTGAGTCAAGACGGTTTGGATAGGTACATAGGACTTTTTGTCCCTGACCACGCCTCCGTCCAGAATGACTTTTTGTACTTGTGGAGCAGAAGGTTCGCTTGGGTAGATTAAGTACTTTTCGCGTTCCTCTTTAAAATCTATCAGGGCTTGCGCATAACTGGCCTCAATCTGCTGAGGAGACAGCCCTTGCTTAAGATATTGCCCGATCTTATTTGTGCCCATTATTTTATCGAACATGACGGTTGTTTTTCCACTCGTTGGCACCTCAAATCGGGTTAATTGTTGGGCATAAGCCAAAGCATAGATTCCCGACTTGGCCGGATTAAAGGTATACGGGTCGGTAACTTCTATTCTTACGCCACCCTGGTCCCCCATATCCTCTGGTATAAAATGAACACCAGGCAGACCTGCACTGTTAAGCAGCTCCGCATAACGATTGGAAGGTACCCCTTTACCGCCGATCCAGCTGAATTTATCCCTCTGGACAATCCCCGTTCCTTCTCCGAGACCGGTAGCCATATAACCCATTACAGATTTTAGATCGGGTATATTAGGAGAAGTCGGAATCCATGGCAAGCCTGTATCCTGGAACAGCATAGTACGAGAATAACCTTCCATCGGAACTACGATCAGTTCAGTTCCTATCGAGCGATTGAAAAATTGAGCTAGCTCACCCACCGTCATTCCATGTGCCATTGGCAGCGTATCAATTCCCACAAAGGACTTGTAAGGATCCTCCAATACCGGACCATCTACAATTTCCCCGCCCAAGGGATTCGGACGATCTAGCACAACAAGAGGAACTCTCTTCTTTTGTGCCGCGATCATTGAATAATTCAAAGTTGATATATACGTGTAGGTGCGCGCACCAATGTCTTGGATATCGAAGAGCAGCACATCGATGCCTTCCAGCATGTCATCCGTCGGCATGCGCGTCTTGCCGTACAAGCTAAACACGGGTAAGGATAAAGTCGGGTCAATATAGGATTCTACATATTCTCCGGCTTTCGCTTTACCATCCACGCCATGTTCCGGGGCATAAATCGCTGCAAGTTCAGCGGAGGGATATTCATGCAACACATCTATCATTCGCTTGCCCTCACTGTTTACACCCGTTTGATTGGTAATTAGGCCGACTCTTTTCCCGTCAATCAAATGAGAGTATTTTTCTAACAGCAGATCATTTCCTAGCCTCAGTTTGGTTTCTGTTTCTGCCTTAGCATCTAGCTGAAATCCAAAAAGGAAGATCAATATGGCCACTAAACCGCGTAGAGTAATTCCCATCATTTCCCCTCTTCCATTTCTAGTCTACTTAGTTAGACGTGTTAAGCGAAGCGATAGTTTCTCTTTTTTTCCATAAATAAAAATCCACGCAAAGTCTAACAATAGGTTTGGATGGGAATCCACCAATACTGGGAAAGAGGTGCTATATGAAAAAGATAGCTACTTTGTTTTCCGTTATGGCTTTAAGTGCCATGGTGACTGCATGTGGTACGGCAGGGACTAATAATCTCAATGACCCACGCGCAATGAATCTCGACAACCGTAATGTCTATGACGTCAATTACCACGATGTGGATGACGTATATGATGGAGGGCGCAACAGAACCTTCTACATGAACCGGACCGGTGATTCTCCGTTCGTAAATGATCGGGAAGCCACGGATAACGACCGTAGAATCTTTGGCGGAGACCGCGATGACTGGATTTTTGATGATGAAGAGATAACCCAAAGAACCCGTACGATGAACCGCTAACCCATCCAATAACAATAAAAAGGGGCTGAGCCCTAAGGGCCACTTTTACGTGCCCTTGGGTCAGCCCCTTTTTTCCATACTGTCAGAATTATAACTGCGTAATATTATTAGGACAGCACGAGGAAAACTTGTAGACGCAGACTAAAGCATGGTGTCATCCAAGTTTTCTAGTCTTACGCTGTCGTCATTTTCCATTCATGAAGCTCTAGACGGCGAGCTCCTTTTACTACGTATGGATCGTTTTCTGCCAGCTCTTTCGCTTCTTCTAACGAATCGGCAGAGTAAATGACTAAGCCGCCAGCTCCATCGACAAAAGGACCTTTTGCGTTGACCTTCCCCTGCTTCTCTAGTTCTTCAAGATACTCTAAGTGTTGCGGACGAAACTCCTGATTTTTTTCTGCATCTTGCATATAAAGAATTGCTGCGAAATAAGCCATGTTGTTTTACTCCCCTTATTTATTTAACATATGAAAGACTTGTTCAACATCCTTGTCTCCGCGACCGGAGATATTTACGATGATAATTTGATCCTTGGACATGGCAGGCGCCAGCTTAAGCGCATGAGCGACCGCATGGGCACTTTCCAAAGCAGGAATGATTCCCTCTGTTTTAGACAGAACCTGGAAAGCTTCAAGGACCTCTTCGTTACTTACCGTGTAGTATTCCGCCCGGCCCGATTCCTTCAGGTGGCTGTGTTCTGGCCCGATACCGGGATAATCCAACCCTGCTGCAATAGAATACGTTGGTTTAGGATTTCCTTGTTCATCCAGTAACACCAAGCACTTGAAGCCATGGATAACCGCAGGAACCCCCTCTGTCAAGGTTGGAGCTTGATCGGGCTCAACGCCAATCAACCGGACGCTTGGCTCTTCAATGTAATGGGCAAACGATCCAATGGCATTGCTTCCCCCGCCGACGCTAGCAATAACCGCATCCGGCAAGCGGCCTTCCTTCTCCAAAATCTGCCGTTTGGATTCTTCACTGATAATCGACTGGAAGTGCTTTACCATGGTAGGGAATGGATGAGGGCCTACCGCAGAACCTAACAAGTAAAACGTATTTTTGTAGTTCTGGACGAGATCGCCGAGCGCCTCGTCTACAGCGTCCTTAAGACGCCCTTGTCCCTTATCGACAGCAACCACTTTCGCTCCCAATAGCTCCATCCGGAATACGTTCAAGGCTTGTCTTCTAGTATCTTCTGCGCCCATATAAATTACGCAGTCCATACCAAACATGGCACAAACGGTCGCTGTGGCCACTCCGTGCTGACCCGCACCTGTTTCAGCAATAATCCGCTTGGCACCCATGCGCTTGGCAAGCAGAATCTGCCCCAGCACATTGTTGATTTTGTGAGAGCCGGTATGATTTAAATCTTCGCGTTTCAAATAGATCTTCGCTCCGCCAAGCTTCTCAGTGAGATGCTTGGCAAAGGTCAAAGGATTTTCTCTTCCCACATATTCCCGAAGATAATATTTGAACTCCTCATTAAATTCCGAGTCATCCTTATACTTATTGAATTGGTCAGCCAAGTAGTCCATCACTTCCTGCAATTCAGGCGGAATAAAGCTACCTCCAAATTGCCCGAAGTATCCTTTTTCTTCTGCGATGCTCATCTCAAAGCCTCCTCAACTCTTCTATTCAAAATTGTCTTCATTATACCATCTATCCACCAAAAATAGGAATAAGCAGATGGATTTCATCCTGATCCTGCACTAGATAATCTTCATTGATAATATGATTATTAACGACAACGAGAGCTTCATGATCCCAAGCCACGCCAAGAGTTTCCATGAAGGCGGAAATTCTCTGAGGACCGGCTAATTCATACTCCCCCGTCAACTCCGTCTTGCCTATAATGTTTGAAACTACTTTAACCTTCATTAATATCCTTCCACGCCTATCGTATCCAGTTCTTCATCGGGCACATCAAATTTTGTCTTGCTGGCCGGGTTTTCATCCAGGTAGAAATGTTCTGGGAGTCGATCGTGTGCCTTGGAAAAGCCGGCTGAACGATTAAAAGCATGCTCTTTGCGAATCGTATTCTTTGCCAACTCCACAATATCTTCTGCTGTTGTAGGCACTCCTGTATATCCAGTCACTAGATCTGCAAGGACTTCATATCGTCCGGCTACAGCCGATGCCCCAAAATAACACAGCCCCAACACATCATAGATCGTATTGACGACCTGGGCTCCTTTCGATGCCTTCACCTGTCCTTCAGCTTCAGCATGGTTAACCTGCGCTCGTATGGTCTGTCCAGCAGTATGGTCGGCTCCTTGCGGGGATGTAGCATAAGTAACCCCTAGTCCCTTGATCGCTCTAGGGTCATAAGCTGGCATAGCTTGTCCTTTAACAACTGGAACCTTTCGGACCCCATACACTTTACCGACTAATTCTGCTCCTCCGCCAATGATCCGGCCAAGCGGAGTTCCTTTGCCGACTTCCTCCAACAAACGAGCTGCACCTTCGTGATCGCCAAAGGAAAGCAGCCCCGCTTCCATCGCTACACCAAGTGCCGCTCCCGTTTCAATCGTATCTACGGCGTATTCATTGCACAGACGGTTCAATTCAACTACAGCGTCCATATCCGCAATCCCTAAGTTAGAACCCAAGAGCCCGATATTTTCATATTCGATAGGGGAAGTCACCATTTTCCCTTCAGTGTCTACATAGATATTCGAGCATCGAATAGCGCATCCCGGCATACAGGCATGCGTCGGCGTCCCTTCTCCACCCCTCTCTAATATGGTTTCCCTCATCTTCTCTCCACTGATATTCTCATGACCTTCAAAGCTGCCTGTCGAGAAATTACGGGTTGGCAATGCACCCAGCTTGTTTGTCGTTCTTACCATCCCAGCTGTTCCCAACTCAGGAAACACCTTGCTGGTCGCAGGAGATTCTCGAAGCCATTCCGTATAAGTCCGTAGGGCCTGCTTAAACTTTTCCGGATCTTTTGGCTTATTTCTAGAAATCCCGCTATCATCAAATATGACGGCCTTGATCCCCTTCGAACCAGCTACGGCCCCTAATCCTCCCCGACCATAAAAGCGCGTAGGATTCTTGTCCTTGTCCCCATTGGCAATCGCTGCTGTAAGCATTTTCATTTCACCCGAAACACCGATCATATAAAATCCGATATGCTTTCCATATTTCTCATACAGGTAAGAGGCAGCTTCGCTTAACGGCTTGCCCAATAGCTCTTTTGCCGAATCAAAACGTACACCGTCCTTGTTGATGTAAACCACTTGAAAGTCATCTCGTATCCCTTCAAAAATAATCGCTCTGAGTCCTAATCTTCCCATCTGTAGACCGGCGGTTCCCCCTGCATTACTCTCCTTAATGCCGCCAGTCAGAGGGCTTTTCCCGCCCATAGAGCTTCTTTCCGCACTGGATGCTAAAGAGCCTGTAAGCACTCCATTGGAAATCACGAGCTTATTGTTCGGTCCTAATGGATGACATGTTCCGGGTACTTCATCATGGACGATTTGTGACGTTAGCGCTCTCCCACCAAGCAATAGATGCTCATCCGCAAGTGATTCATACTGATATTCCAGCTTCCCCATTTTAATTCTTAGGATATTCAATTTCGTCACCTCTCCATTTTGTTTTTTTCTCTTCCATCATACTACAATTATTTATATTTTTTCATAATAAAACACTCTTCGCTTTTCCGCGTTAGATTATCTAACATAATTCATAGAATTTAACCCCCTCTCGGATATAATGTAGAGAAGAAATATTACATTTACAATTCAATCCATGTTTGGAGAGAAAGGAGTGGACAAATGATGTCTCTAATCAGCCATATTTTTCATTTGCAAACCTTAAAGGATGAATTAATCGAAAAGCAAAAGCTTCCTTCTACCACTTACTCCCAAATGTTGGAAATTAATCATAGATTACGGCTTATTAATCTGCAAATACAGGAGCTAAGAGGGTTGCAGTATAGTAAAAAATAAACGTTCAAACACAGGAGAGAACCCTGTGTTTTTTTGTGTTGCTAATTCTTGTTCTAAACAAGTTGTCCCTAAAAATAAGATGATTACTAATGAAGAACGAGGAGGATTGCCCATGTATTCTACACGGAAAAAGTGGTTTCCCTATAGCAGTCCTTTAGACCCCTGCCCCCCATTAAAGGTCAAAACGTATGAAACGCCACCGCAATTGTATATGGGATTCCAGCCCTATAACCTTCCCCAATTCAATCCATTCGAGGCACTTCGGCACGGGACGCTTTGGCCTGCCCTATATGCCCCTTATACGAACCCTTACAAAGACATGGGATTACGTGAGGAGGATCCTTCATGAGTGAGGAAAGAAAGCTGACCGAAGACCAAAAAAAACAATATTATGAGCTTCTTTACGAAATGCAAGCGATCGATTTTGTCCTAGTAGAGCTTACGCTCTACCTGGATACCCATCCCCAGGATCACAAAGCCATTAACCAGTATAATGAATGCGTACAAAAAAGCATGGCCATAAAAGCAAAATTCCAATCGATGTTTGGACCTCTTTATCATTTCGGAAACAGCTACTCTACGTATCCTTGGACATGGGATTCTGCGCCATGGCCTTGGCAAGTTTAAGTCGCAAAGGAGGGTGAAGCCATGTGGATCTATGAAAAGAAGTTGCAGTATCCAGTCCGTGTCAGTAAGTGCGACCCGCGGATGGCTAAGTTTCTCATTGAGCAATACGGCGGTGCAGATGGTGAATTAGCCGCTGCCTTGCGCTATTTGAACCAACGCTATACTGTACCGGATAAAGTCATTGGGTTATTGAACGATATTGGTACAGAGGAGTTTGCTCATCTGGAAATGATCGCAACGATGGTCTATAAATTGACGAAAGACGCCACCCCCGAACAATTGAAGGCTGCCGGATTAGGGGAACACTATGCGAATCATGACAAGGCCCTTTTTTATCATAATGCCGGGGGTGTTCCCTGGACAGCTACTTACATACAAGCGAAGGGCGATCCGATTGCCGACTTGTATGAAGATATTGCCGCCGAGGAAAAGGCTCGCGCAACTTACCAATGGCTCATTGATTTGACGGATGACGTCGATCTTAAAGACAGCCTAAGCTTTCTTCGCGAGCGAGAGATTGTCCATTCCCAGCGATTCCGTGAAGCCGTCGAAATCTTAAAAGCAGAGCGGCAGCAGAAAAAAGTATTCTAGATATCAGACGCCTTGCCATTATGGCAGGGCGTTTTTTTGTGAGCTATGTTATGATAAGAATAATACAAAATATGGGAGGATAAACATGCGAATATTAGTCGTTGGAAAAGGAGCCGTGGGAGGATACTTCGGAGGTCGACTGCAAGAAGCCGGAGCCGATGTAACCTTTCTTGTCCGAAGGAAGTCCGATCATTTATCTGTCCGCAGCCTTCATGGCGATATGGAGCTAAAGATTAAAAGCATTGTATCAGGAGAGTTTGCGGAGCCTTTTGATTTAGTCTTACTTTCAACCAAAGCCTATCACTTAGAACAGGCGATACAAGACTTAAACCCGAATTTCGAAAGTAACCTGATATCAATCTAATGAAAAAAGTGCCCAG